>JADFUO010000321.1 GCA_015222115.1 Bacteroidota bacterium
ATTTAAAAGCTTTGTCATCAGTTGCATTCTTTTCTGTGGCATATAAAAAATTGTTCTTTTCGGCTCCTTTCCCTTTGTAACTTATTGTATCTGAATCTATCTCAATAAAATATTCATCCCCGGGCAATAAGCATATACTATGCTTTGAATTTCCAACAGCAATTCTTCCGGTTACCAGTCTTTCAATAGGAATATTTATCGAAAATTGTTCAGAACTATCTACCTTAGTAATATATTCCAGTCCACGAAAAACAATGGGGTTAGTGATTATCTCTGAAAATTTCACCTCCTTTACATTCTCGGACAGGATTTTGCCATTAATAATTACTTGTTTATCTTCTTCCTGATTTGTACATGAAATAATAAGTATGGACAATGCAAAAATTACGGTAATTTTTCTCATATTTTCATTTATTGTATTGTCTTGTGTTTTATGCCCTGTAACACCAGCCTAAATATATACCGGCAGCTTAATTTTAAAAGTCGTACCCTTTCCTTCCTGTGACTCAAACCAAATTTTACCACCGGCATTAATTACAATACTTTTAACAATTGCGAGACCTAAACCCATTCCACCTGATTTTGTAGTGAAACTCGGAAAAAATATTTTATCAGCTTGTTCCTTGGGAATACCTGAGCCATTATCAGTAATTTTTATAATATAAAATTCGTTTTCAGGATTAATTGAAATGTCAATTTTACCGCCATCAGTGCTACTGATTGCCTGAATAGAATTTTTTATCAGATTGTTAAAAACACGTAAAATTTGTTTTTCATCAGCAAAAACAAAGTATTTTTTATCTTTTCCTGCTTCAAAATTAATATCAACAAATTTTACATCTTTAAATAAATTGATGGAACTCCTGATTATTTTTGAAAGTTCAATTTTTTCATTTTTTGTTTGGGGCATTTTAGCAAAATCTGAAAATTCGCTTGCTATAGTAGAAAGTGAATCTATTTGTTCAATAATTGTTTGTGAAAACCTGTTAAGCCTTTGTTCCCAATCTGAAACTTTTTCGTCCCAGGCTTTTTTAAGGTATTGAACACTGAGTTTCATTGGAGTTAAGGGATTTTTAATTTCATGTGCTACTTGTTTAGCCATCTCTCTCCAGGCGCTTTCACGTTCGGATTTGGCAAGCAGTTCGGCACTATTGGCAAGTTCATCTATCATTCTGTTATATTCAATTACAAGGCTGCCAATTTCGTCTTTTCTTATCCATTCAATTTTTTCGTTTAATTTTCCTAATTGTAGTTTGCTTATTTTGTTCTCTAATAGTTTAAGCGGTTTGGTTATGTATCTGGAAATAACAATGGCTATAAAAATAGCAATAGCAAATAACAATACGTAAATATTGATAAAGGCAGTAAGAAAAGTTGAAATTTCATTTTTTAATTCAGTTTGTTTTGCAAAATAAGGAAGATTTAAATAAGCAATGAGTTTGTTTTGCTCATTGAGAAAAGGAACGTAAGCAGACAGATAATCGTGATTGCCGATTTTTTCATTTTGTATAAAAAGTAATTTTTTATTTATTACAAGATGCCTGAAAGCTATTGTATTTATTTTGTCTGATACCAAACCCTCATCAAATATTTTTGGTCTGGAGGAAGCAATAAGATTTCCATTTAAATCATATAAATTAATATCTGAAAAAAACACAAGTGAAAACTTATTAAGAAGTTTGGATAAATATTCATGCATGTCAGGAGTCAGGCTTTCTTCATCAGCAAGTTTATGTTCAAGCTCAATAAGTATAGAATGAGCTTTTTCGCTTAAAATTGTATGATTTTTATCATTATTTAATTTGATGATGTATAATAATGTTGAAAACCCGATTATAATAAAGGAAAATAAAATTATTGAAACTATTGAAAACTGAAGACGGTTTCTGAAATTTAATTCAATACGGTAACGGTTAAAAGGCAAATAAATAATTGCAAGAAAAATAAATAAATAAATTGAATAAAATATTAATAAATAAGAAAAGGGAGCAATTATATCTAAAAATGTTTCTGATTTATTGCTGAGTATTAAGTCTGTTGATGAATCAATCTTGTAATGTGTATGATTAAAACCATTTCTTATAAAAGACTGAGGAATACTATCATATTTGTTGTGATAATTTGAAAGTTTCAGACTATAATAATAATTACCGAACTTATAAATAAGCTCATCATTTTTGTATTTTGCATAAGAATAATTTGATAAGTTAGGATTAATATTTGCTTCTTTATCAATTAGTAATTCAGGATATCCAAGTCCTTCAGGAATAAATTTTGAAGATAGTTCAATAAATAAAAATACAGAATCAATATTAAAGTTTTGATTTCCTGCGAAAAAATATGAAACTATGTAGTTTGATTCTTCAGAATTAATATCAAGAAAATAAAGATTATCGGTAGTTGTTAGTTTCCCAAAATCATCAATAATATCATTAAAATAATCTTTACAGTTAATCAGGTAATTTTCTGGCTGAACATTTAGGATTTTATC
>JADFUO010000322.1 GCA_015222115.1 Bacteroidota bacterium
ACGATTCAAAGCATTCAATATTGTTAATATTTAAATAAAATAAAAAAAATAGCAAAAATTAAAAAAAAGTTTGTATAATTGTAATCCCAAATTTTACGACATATAAATGATGAGAAAATTTGTTATCATTCTGATATTTATGATATTTGCAACGAAGTTTGGTTTTTCCCAGGATCCAAGTTTTTCACAATTTTATGCAAATCCGTTGTATTTAAATCCTGCATTAACTGGATCGACTGATTGCGGAAGAATAAATTTAAACTACCGAAACCAATGGCCTTCATTATCAAATGCATTTATTACTTATAGTGCTACATACGATCAAAGCTTACCCAAAATATCAAGTGGTATAGGACTTTCTTTTATAGGAGATAATGCAGGTAACGGAGCACTTAATACCAATATTATAAGTGCTTTTTATTCATATAAATTGCAGGTTAGTCAAATGATTTTGCTCACTGCCGGTTTTCAGGGCTCATATTATCAGGAAAAGCTTGATTGGGGAAAGCTTGTATTTGAGGATCAAATTGATCCGAACACGGGACCAACAAACCTCCCCACTTCAGAAGTACCACCCGACAATCTGAATAAATCATATGTAGATTTTTCCACAGGTATGATTATAGGATATTCGGATATATTTTTTGCAGGTGTTGGAGTACATCATCTTACTCAGCCGAAAAATGGATTTTATGATAATTCCGATAGCAAGCTCCCGATGAAAATAACTGCACATATAGGTGCAACAATAAATCTTACTCAGGGAACGTTTGGATATAATAATACTGAAGATTTTATTTTATCGCCTAATGTTCTTTATCAACAACAGGAAAAATTTCATCAACTGAATATTGGTTTATATGCAAAAAAATATCCTTTTGTTGGTGGATTATGGTTCAGGCATAATTTTGAAAATGCAGATGCTTTGATAATATTGGTAGGTTTCCAACAAAGCAGTTACAGAATAGGATATAGTTATGATTTTACCTTATCAAAATTAAGTAATGGTAGCGGAGGTGCACACGAAATTTCATTTGCATGGGAATTTTGCATTTATAAAGGCGAAAAAAGAAAAGTAATTAAGGCAATAAAAGCACCATCTTTTTAGTTATACTGAATAAAATCTGATTTGTAAAAAATTTACGATATAAGTAACTAAAATTCAACAATGGCTCATAATTGATTATTATAAAGTATAAACTTGTCCGTATGGATGCGTTTAGTATAATAAATTTTAATAAATCAAAACACTTAAAAAAATGGCTAAATTCAACAAAATTCTTACTACAATTGCAGTCCTAACATCCATTGTGATCTTGTCATCCTGTGGTAGTAAACAAAGATCTCATAGTACGGGTTGGGAATACAACAACCCTAAAACCGGTGGTTTTGAAGTTTCATCTGCTACTGATCAACCAACAGGTCCGGGTCTTATTTTTATTGAAGGTGGAACCTTTGTCATGGGAAGCACCACACAAGACCTTCTTTTTGACTGGAACAATATCCCCAGAAGAGTTACTATCCCGTCATTTTACATGGACGAAACAGAAATCAGTAATCTTGACTATTTGGAATACTTATACTGGTTAAGCAGAGTTTTCGGTGAAGATTACCCTGAAGTTTACATTGCAGCTTTACCTGACACACTTGTTTGGAGAAACAGATTAGCTTACAACGAGCCTTTGGTGGAAATGTATTTCCGTCATCCGGCATATCATTATTATCCGGTGGTTGGCGTTTCATGGGTGCAGGCTAATAATTATTGTTCATGGAGAACCGACAGGGTTAATGAATTACTTTTAATAGAAGCCGGTATTCTTGAAATGGACCCTGATCAGAAAAATGAAAATAATTTCAATACAGAAGCATATCTGACAGGTCAATATGAAGGTTTGGTAAGAGAAGGTAAAAAAGACCTTAATCCGGATGGTACCGGTATCCGCAAAGTTAAAATCGAAGATGGTCTTTTACTTCCAAGGTATCGACTGCCTACCGAAGCCGAATGGGAATATGCCGCTCTTAGCTTGATTGGAAATACATTATATGAAAGAATTGTTGAAAGAAGAACATATCCATGGAATGGAAATTATACCAGAACCGATGAAAGAAAATATTACGGAAGTTTTGTTTCAAACTTTAAAAGAGGACGAGGTGATTATATGGGTGTTGCCGGTAACCTGAATGATGGTGCCGATATTCCTGCACCAGTTGGCTCATATTGGCCTAATGATTATGGATTATATAATATGGCAGGAAATGTAAGCGAATGGGTATTGGATGTTTACAGACCACTCTCTTTTGAAGATGTTTCGGATTACAGCCCATACAGAGGAAATGTGTTTATGAACAAAAAAGTTGATTTTGAGGGATTTCTTGTTGAAAAAGACAGTCTTGGAAGAATTCAGTACGAAGAAGTTACAACAGAAGAAAGCATAACACGTAAAAATTATCGTAAAGCTAATAACATTAATTATAAAGATGGTGACTATCAATCAGCAGTCGCAGCAGATTGGCTTGCAGAACCCGATGAATCAAATACTACCAACAAAATGTATGAATATGGTGTAACTTCATTAATTAGCGATAAAGCAAGAGTTTATAAAGGAGGGTCGTGGAATGACAGATCGTATTATCTTAGCCCCGGAGCAAGAAGATTTCTTGACCAGGAAGAAGCATCAAGTACTATTGGATTCAGATGTGCTATGAGCAGGGTTGGTAGCCCAATGCCAGGAAGATAAAATTTATTTCAGAAAAAAATCATATATTGCCCCATTCCGGATTTTCGGGATGGGGTATTTACTTTATGTCGGGTAACAATAAATTTGTATTATTTAAAATATAAATAAATGAAAACTTCAATAATCGAATTATATAAGTTGTTTACTGAGTTTCCGAAAGTTTCAACCGATACAAGAAAGGAAATAAAAAATTCAATCTTCTTTGCACTAAAAGGTGAAAACTTTAATGGGAACGAGTTCGCCGAAACAGCAATTAAAAATGGTGCTGCTTATGCAATAATTGATGAAGAAAAAATCAAAATTAATGATAAATATATTTTAGTTGATGATGTACTAAAAACCTTACAAGAACTTGCAAAATATCACCGTGAACATTTTAATATCAGCGTAACCGGAATAACCGGTTCAAACGGAAAAACCATGACCAAAGAACTGATAAATGCTGTTTTAAGCAAGAAATACAACATTATTGCCACATCAGGAAATTTGAATAATCATATTGGTGTTCCGCTGACAATCTTATCCATAACAAAAAAAACTGAAGCCGCAGTTGTTGAAATGGGCGCTAATCACATTGGTGAGATTTCGGAGCTCTGCAAAATTGCCAAGCCGAATTTTGGAATTATTACAAATATCGGCAAGGCACACCTTGAAGGCTTCGGCAGCATTGAAGGAATTATAAAAGCTAAAACAGAGCTTTATAATTACATACGGTCGATTAATGGAATATTATTTGTAAATATTGATAATCTTTTATTAAATCAGTTATCAGATAAAATACATAGAGTAACTTATGGAACCGCCTCAAATGCAGAATGTTTAATTAAATTATTGGAAGCAAATCCATTTGTACGATTGGAATGGAATACGGCTGATAAGCAATATATTATCAACTCAAAATTAATTGGAAGTTATAATTTTGAAAATATCCAGGCAGCAATTTGTATTGGAAATTATTTTAAAGTAGAACCCGGAAAAATCATTAATGCCATTGAAAATTATAAACCCTCAAATAACCGTTCGCAAATAATTGAATCTTTTAAAAATATAATCATTTTAGATGCTTACAATGCCAATCCCGACAGCATGAAGGTTTCAATAAATAATTTTGCAGAAATGCCTTTTAAAAATAAAATTCTGATAATTGGCGACATGCTCGAACTCGGAACCCAAAGTGTTGAAGAGCATCAAAACATTTTAAATATCATTGGAAATCATAATTATTCAAAGGTATTATTGATAGGCGAAGAATTTAGTTCTGTAAATTCGAATAAAAATTGGAATACTTTTAAAACTACAAAAGAAGCTTTTAAATGGCTTAAAAATAACCCGGTTGAAAATGCTTCAATTTTAATTAAAGCTTCAAGATTAATGAAACTTGAACAATTAGTTGAAGTTTTGTAAACATTATACTATTATGAACGAATACAAAGTTATTGGTTTAATGTCGGGTACATCATTGGATGGAGTGGATGTTGCGTTTTGTGTTTTTAAAGAAATTTCCGGTAAGTGGGAATTTGAAATTGTAAAGGCAGAAACTTTCCCTTATGAAAATTACTGGATAAAAAAACTGAAAAATCTTCATTCAAAATATGCATTAACTTTTGTAAAATTTCATTCGGAGTATGGCTATTTTCTTGGAAAGCTAACCAATTTATTTTTATTAAAACATAAATTAAAACCTGATTTTATTGCTTCACACGGTCATACAATTTTTCATCAACCAGATAAGAGTATTACTTTTCAAATTGGCGATGGGGCTGCAATAGCTACCAATACCGGATTACCGGTGGTTTGTGATTTCAGATCGCTTGATGTGAAATTGGGCGGGCAGGGCGCTCCTTTGGTATCGGTTGGAGATAAAAAACTTTTTTCAGAATATGATTTCTGCCTCAACTTAGGTGGGTTTGCTAATGTTTCGTTTGATAAAAAAGGAAAAAGAATTGCGTTTGATATTTGCCCTGTAAATATTATTTTAAATGAATTAGCAACTGAACTTAATAAAAAATTTGATGATAAAGGTGAAATTGCCGCAAGCGGGATAATTAATAATAATCTTTTAACCGAACTTAACAATCTTGAATTTTATGAAAAATCACATCCAAAATCTTTAAGTAAAGAATGGCTTGAACATTTATTTATACCGGTAATTAATGATTATCAAATCCCGATAAAAGATAAATTGCGAACCATAACCGAACATATTGCCATGCAGGTTTCTGCCTCAACTATAAATTCATCTTCAAAAAAAATATTTGTAACAGGAGGCGGAGTTTTTAATGAATTTCTAATTAAAAGAATAAAAGCCCGAACAAATCATCAAATTATTATCCCTGATGAAAGAATCATAAAATTTAAAGAAGCATTAATATTTGCTTTTCTTGGTGTTTTGAGAATACGAAATGAAGTTAATTGCCTGAAATCAGTTACCGGTGCACGAAAGGATAATATCGGTGGAGTTGTTTATAATATCATAGTGTAATGTCAAGGCTCCATACGGACTCCTTTCAGTCGTAAGGCTAAGGATTTGTTTGGTGCTAATCTAATTTTTGAGTCTGTAATAAAAAGTAATGTACTAATTTATTTAAAGTCAATTACTTTTTGTATTTTTCAATTATTAACTCAACCTTGCTCATTTTAAAATCATATTTTTTACGCAACCAGCCAAGTTTTTGATCATCGGATGTGGATTGAGGTATACCAAGATTTTTCTTCAGATAAGAACAAGGAACATTGTATTTACTTGCCACTTCGCATAGTTTCATATAACCTTTGACTTCAATGGACGCTTTAGAATGGTGATGTTTTTTAACAGAGCCGTTATTCAAATCATAAGTTTGATGCTCTGAATTTATTTGCTGTTTTTCAAAATTACCTTGTAAGGAAACATTATGTTTTTGGTTTCGTTCAAGCTCTTGTATGTCAGGGGTTATGAAAAATGGAAAAGTTGCTAAAAGCACAAAAACAACTATTAATCCTACGGTGATTATTATTCTTGCACTTTTGTTTTTTATTAATTTGCTGTATAAAGCTAAGATCGTTTTCCAGTGAAGGATAATGTGAAGTATCAGTAATCCAAGCAAAACGAATCCAATAATCAGGTGTATTGTTCCCCATTCATGGCGGTCTAATCCTAAAAAATACAAATCAACATTATCACCGTAAACAATCCATCGTTCTTTGCCGGGTAGTAAAATATATTTTATTAGAAGCCCCAGACAAATCATTGCAGTCATGCAAATGAACATCAAAGAATCAATTATGAAGTTATATTTTGATTTATTCATGATTAAAAAAAAGAAAAATTACTTATTTATCAAAAATAAGCAATTTTTCCTTTGATTCAGCAAACACTTAAAAATTAAATTTATTTATTTATTCTTGCCACCCGGCACCCTGTCCTCTTCCAGATTTGGGGCAGTTTTTATACATCATACCTTTTCCATGTCCAAATCCTTTTCCTTTGCATTTTTTGCCGAATCCTTTTCCCATTCTTTGTTTATCAAACATTATTTTTTGTTTATCAGTCAAAAGATTTCTTACATCCATTTTAGTAGCCACTTTGTTTTTCATAAATTGTGATTTCAGTCCGGTGATTTCATCAATTGTGGCGTTAATGGCTTTCATATCAATATCATCAGCAGTTGTCAATGTTTTTAAACGAGCCTTTTTTTCCCTCATTTTGTTTGTAATTGATGTATTATTTTTCATGCAGTGTAATCTTAATTCATCAATTTTATCCTGTTGTTCTTCAGTTAAATCAAGCATTTTCAAGCAATAACATTTATATCCGTCATTTTGCCATCCTTGTTTGTATCCTTTGCCTGACCAATGTCCTGGCTGTGCAAACATATCTGCTGTTGTTGCAAATATGAATGTTAAAGCGAAAATTGTCGCTAATAATCCTGTTTTTACTTTTTTTGTTTTCATTTTTGTTTGTTTTTAATTAATTATTTTTTCTATGAAATTTACTCTTATCAAAGTCTTTTATCTTTTTATATCTGAATTGCTTGTCTTTACCAATTTTATAATTTTCGCCTATTATCATACACTTATACATTCTTCCTAAGCGTACAAATTGCCCTGAATCGCATATATTTTTCATGTTAATAAAATGTTTGATTGTTTTCTTTTTTAAGGAAGCATGCAAGTTACCTATCTCATCAGCTATCAGGTTTAATTTGGCAGTATCGGGGTCGGTTTTTGATAATTCTTCCATCATAACTATTCGGTTCTCTTTTAGTAATTCTAATATTTCTTTGGAATTGCTACGAAATTCGGTTCTAAGCTGAGAAAACTCTTTTTCTTGTTCAGGAGACAGGTTCAGTTCTTTTTTCATAAATTTATGTGGTCTTTCTTCTGACATAAATTCAGATGGTGGGGTGGGCTTAAAAAAATACACATGGTAAATTATTGTTGTTATTGCTGAAATGTTTATTACAAGCAAAATAACAATTATCCAGATAAATAAGTTTCTGTTTTTAAAGTAATTCATAATTTGTTGATTTAATCGTTTAGTAAAAATGTTTCTATAGTTTCTTCATTAAGTTCATTTACATAATATTCGTTGGCATAAGCTTGTAAAAGATTTTCGTTGCTTTCAGTATAATTGTTTGTTTCGTATTTATTTCCTAAATTAATTCCGAAGAAAATACCAAATGCTATTAAAATTGCTAAAGTTACCGGTTTAAGTGCCTTTGTAAAAGAGGGGAGAAATCCGGTTTTAATTTCGGAAGAATTTAATTCTTCAATTTTTTGCTGTATCCTGGTAAAGAAAAAAGGATAAGCTTTATTCTTTTCTTCCTTGTTGATTATTCCCAAAGTATTTTTAATTTTTTCATATAATTTTTTGCAGGAAACACAACCATTAATATGCTCCTGAATTTTACTTTGAGTTTCGGCATTTAATTCGTTTTCAATGTAGAAGATTAAATTTTTATGTACTTCTTTACACTTCATATTTAAATCATTTAAAGATAAGACAATTTTTATAAACAAAACTTGCGGTCAGTATATATTTTTTTTGTAATAGTTTATTAATTTTTTCTGAAGATTGATTTTTGCCCTGTGAATTAATGATTCAACTGAAGATAGCGACAAATCCATGATTTCTGCAATTTCTTTATATGAGATATCTTCAAATTTATTTAATGTAAAGGCAATTTTTTGATTATAAGTTAATGATTCAATGGCTTTGTATAAGATTTTTTTTCTTTCCTCATTATCAATTTCTGCATCAGCATTTTGCGAATTTGAAGCTAGGATATCAATCTCTTCTTTTTCGGAATTCAAAAAAAACTGCTCAATGCTTTTAAACAAAATATTTTTCTTTCTTTTTCTGATAAAGTTCAATGATTTATTAACAGAAATTCTGTAAAGCCATGTAGAAATTTTTGCCTCCTCACGAAATTTATGTATTGATTGATAAATCTCAATAAAAACATCCTGTGCGATATCCTGTGCATCATCCAGATCATGAACAAAACTTTTACAGGTGTTTATAACCAAAGAACTATATTTATCAACCAGTTCTTTAAAAGCCTGATGATCATGATTAATAATTTTATCTATTAGGATTTTATCTTCCATTAAATTTTCTATTAGACACAAACCAAGCTAAAAACTTGCGTGCAAGAAAATAATTTTATAAATTTAGTAATTATGAAGGATATTACCCAAATATTTGCATTTGCAGGTAATATGCGCCGGCGCCGGCAAGATAGCCTATTAAAGCTAATAAACTTATCCTTTTTATGTACCATATAAAATCAATTCTTTCCATACCCATTGCTGCAACACCGGCAGCCGAACCGATAATTAGAATACTTCCACCTGTGCCTGTACAATATGCAAGGAATTCCCAGAACTGGCCATCCTGCACAAAAAAATGAGCATAAGCTTGTTCTGCAACAGGTAAGGCTTTTATAATTTCAGGTGTCATAGTCGGATACATGCCCATTGCCCCGGCAACTAATGGAACATTATCAACAATAGCAGATATAAGTCCTATTGCCAGATTAATTGTATAAATATTTCCAAGTTTTTCATCTAAATAACCGGCTAATAACTGAAGTTGTCCGCCGGTTGCTAAACTGGATACAGCAGTTAATATTCCCAGGAAGAAAAAAACTGTGGGTACATCTACTTTTGTTAATATTCCTACTACCGATAAGCGGCGTTTGTCTTTACCTGTTTTATTTCTATGAATAATTTCGGTTACTACCCACAAAGTACCCAAACCTAATAACATACCCATATATGGGTCAAGGTATGTAATTGTTTTAAATACAGGTACAAATAATAATGCTGACACACCCAGAATTAACATTAACTTTCTTTCGCTATGGGTAGTAAATTCTTTACTATGTTTTTCATTAATCTCAGGACGTTCAACATTTCCTTTCAGGGTAAATGATAGAAGAATAAGCGGAATAATCATAGTTATTAAACTTGGTATAATAACCATTGTTATGATATTTATGGTTGTAACCTGTCCGCCAATCCAAAGCATGATTGTTGTTACATCTCCGATTGGTGACCATGCACCTCCGGCATTTGCAGCCAGAACTACCAAACTGGCAAAGAGCCATCGGGTTTTTTGATTGGCAATTAATTTCCGCAACAATGCAATCATTACAATGGTAGTTGTTAAATTATCTAATGCTGCTGACATAAAAAATGTTAAAAAACTAAGTATCCAAAGTAATTTAACTTTATTAGTAGTCTTGATCTTATCGGTAATTATTCTGAATCCCTGGTATTGGTCAACTATTTCAACTATTGTCATTGCACCCAACAGAAAGAACAATATTCTTGAGATTTCAGCCAAATGATGATAAAGTTCATGATGGCTGATAAAATATCGCATTATTTCAAACATATTGCTATCAGGATTATTCTTCAGGAAATCCTGATAATCCGTGCTTTCTAAATAATGATGCCATGAAGGACTGAAGCCGTTATGATCTGGGCCAAGCGTAAGAATTTTTGTGCACGCTAAAACCAAAATAACCCAGGTTAATACGCCTGTTAACAAAGCAGAAGCAGCCTTATTAACTTTTAGAGGATGTTCAAAAGCAATTGCCGTATATCCAAGAATAAAGACAATTACCATTAAAATAAACATATCCATATCCAAGTATTTTATTATTAATTGGCAACAAATGTAAAAAAGTTTTTTACATAAAAAAGCATATAATAAATTGCTTTAATATCAGTTAATATTAACAATACGATGTTAAAAATTAAATAATATTTGACATCACATTATTTTGAATATACTTACTTTTAGGCAAAAATTTTAAACAAATGATAACAGGATTAATATTACAGATTACAAATGCAGCACAGATAATTGAAGGCGAACCAACTGAAATAACCCTTTCAATATGGGAATTAGCAATTAAAGGTGGCTGGATAATTGCAATACTTGCAGTTTTTTCAATTATTGCGGTTTATATTTTTATTGAAAGGTTTTCAATTATCAACAGAGCTTCAAAGGAAGACCGTAATTTCATGAATAATATCAAGGATTTTATTCATAACGGCAGAGTTGATTCGGCACTTTCATTATGCAGGAATAATAACAGCCCGATAGCAAGAATGATTGAGAAAGGGCTTTCCAGAATAGGCAGACCACTAAATGATATTAATGCAGCTATTGAAAATGTTGGAAAACTTGAAGTATCAAGGCTTGAAAAAAATACTGCAGGTTTGGCAACCATTGCCGGAGCTGCTCCCATGCTTGGTTTCTTAGGAACAGTTATTGGAATGATCAGAGCCTTTTACGATATGTCAATGGCTGGAAATAATATTGACATTGCTTTACTCTCAGGTGGTATTTATCAGGCTATGATAACTACTGTGGCTGGATTAATTGTTGGAATTATTGCATATATTTGTTATAACTTACTGGTTGCAAGAGTTGAAAAACTTGTTTATAAATTGGAAGCACATGCAACAGAATTTATGGATCTTTTGCACGAACCTGCTTCTTAATTAATATAAAACCATAATTATAAATAGAATGGCTATTCAAACACGAAATAAAAAAAGTATTGCTTTCAGCATGGCATCAATGTCGGACCTTGTGTTTTTATTGTTGATATTTTTTATGTTAACATCAACACTTGTTAGTCCGAATGCTATTAAACTTTTACTGCCCAGTAGTAGCAGCAGAACTATGGCTAAACAAACTGTTACGATTTATATTAATGATAAATTCAAGTATTTTGTAAACGAGAATCAGGTTAATCTGGCAAGCCTGCAAGATAAAATTGATAATAAAATTGCCGGACAAGTTGATGCCTCAGTTGTTTTAAGAGCAGATAAATCAGTGCCACTTCAATATGTTGTGAATGTTATTGATGCTGTTAATAATATTAATCAGAAATACGGAACAAAACATAAGGTGATACTTGCTACCAAGCCCAAATAGTGTCCGTCTATAAAGTCAATTATGTTGATAAAATTTTAGATTTTATTTTATATCTGCTGATAATCAACAAATTTTTAAATTTTAAATCTGAATTCTAAAATATTAAATTGATAGAACGTGACTTTATAGACAGACTCTAAATAGAGTTTATCTATAGACAAAAAGTGATTGATAGAATAATGAAATTCTAAACCATAAATCAAGTCGGCATAAGCAGTCCGCAATTAGCAAAAAATGGAGACTACTGACTATAAACAGACACTAAATTGACAGGAAATAGTAAATATAAAATAAAAGGGATAATAGGAACAGTAATATTTCATTTGCTGTTGATATTGGCGTTGTTCTTTTTCGCTCTTTCAACACCTTTACCATTACCCGGTGAGGAGGGAGTTGAGGTAAATCTTGGCAGCAGTGACAATGGAATGGGAATTGTTCAGGAAGATGAGCCTGCCGAATCCATGCCACCACAAACAGTTCAGGAAGAAATAATAAAGGAAGAAGTACAGGAAGTTATACCGGAAGAGGTAACTAAAGAACCGATTATTGAGGAAATTCAGGAGGAAGAAATTCTCACACAGGATACTGAAGAAGCTCCCTATATTGACAACCCTGAAGAAAAGGATGATTTAGAGGAAGTTCCTGACGAAAAAATTATTGAACAACCAAAAGAAGAACCCAAGGTTCAGGAAAAACAACAGGAAGAACTTGCTGAAAAAAAACCTGAGGTTGTTGAAAAGGAACCAGAACCGGTAGTCAATCCTAATGCTTTGTATAAAGGAAAAAGCAAAAATACAGGCAATGGCTCCAACGAAGGAATAACAGGAGAGCCCGGCGATCAGGGTAAACCGCATGGTACTAAAGATGCCGAAAATTATGACGGGCTTGGTGGTGAAGGAAATGGTATTTCATACAGCCTCGCGGGAAGAAGTTCTAAACATTTGCCTAAACCGAAATACACCTCACAGGAACAAGGTAAAATTGTGGTAACTATTTGGGTAAATAAAGCAGGTATTGTTATCAAAGTTGTTGAAGGAGCAAAAGGTACTAATATCTCCGACCTTGGATTGAGGCGTCTTGCAAAGGAAGCAGCACTCAAAGCAAGATTCAGTACTGATAATGACCCTAATACACCGGAAATTCAAAAAGGAACGATCACCTATAACTTTATCAGGTTGAATTAGATTAATCTTGTATTTTAAAACTACTCAATAATTATCTCAAACGGTAATCTTGCCTGTACACCGTCCATTTCAGATATTGATTTTAAATATTTGTAATAAGTATAATTTTCACCTAATTCTTTTTTAATATATGATATTTTAGCCCCACTTATAAGGTCTTCAAATAATTGCTGGAACAGATCTTTTAATATTGGAAGTTCAATGGTTCTGTATTCGGTTAATTCAGCCATTTCTGCTGCTAAATCAACGGCTTTTTCCAGCCCTCCTAAATCATCAATCAAACCGATACGTTTAGCATCAACACCACTCCAAATTCTTCCCTGTCCTATGCTGTCAACTTGTGCTATTGTCAAATTTCGTCCTTTGGAAACGTGTTCTAAAAATGTTTGGTAAATTCTTTCAACTTCATTTTGGATAACTGATTTTTGATATGATGTAAGAGGGCGGACAACAGGTATAAAATCGGCATTTTTATTGGTTTTTACATTATCAAATGTTATTCCCAATTTATCTTTAAAGAAGTTCTTAAAATTAGGAATAATCCCAAACACTCCGATTGAACCTGTGATTGTTGTTGGGTCTGCAATGATTTTATCAGCTGCACATGAAATCCAGTACCCTCCTGATGCTGCAACATTTCCCATAGATACGATTACCGGCTTTTCCTTCTTTGCAAGAACCACTTCCCTCCATATTATGTCGGAAGCCAAAGCATCACCACCGGGGGAATTTACCCTAAAAACAATAGCTTTAACATTATTATCAAGACGGGCTTTTCTTATTGCTTTTGATATACATTCTGACCCAATTGTATGTTCATCGCCTTCACCCATCAGTATTTCACCATTAGCGTAAACAATGGCAATTTTATTTCTGCTTCGTTTCTTTTTCACGGCTTTTCCTTGTGCATGGGTATATTTTAATAAAGTCATTGAACTGATCTTATCATTTTCGGCTATACCAAGCTTGGTTCTGAGTTCTGCCAAAAGTTCATCTTTATACATTAATTTATCAACAAAATTATATTTTAATGCATCGTAAGCATTTTGCAGGTCAAGATTGTCTGCAATTAGATTCAGGTTATATAAATCAATATTTCTTGATTCGGAAATTGCTGTGATGATATTATTCCAGATAGAGTTGACAAATTCTTGCATTTGCTCTTTATTAGCTTTACTCATTTTATCAAACATAAACGGTTCAGCTGCACTTTTATATTTACCATGCCTGATTATTTGCGCTTCAATATCCAATTTATCAAGTGTTCCTTTCAAAAACATTAACTGTGCATTTAGTCCTTTAAAAAGCAACATTCCTTCGGGATTAAGATAAATTTTATCAGCAGCGGTAGCCAGATAATATGCACTTTGCGAATAAAATTCACCGTAACAAATTATAAATTTCCCTGTTTTTTTAAATTCAAGTAACGCATTTCTGACTTCTTCAATGGTAGCAATGCCGGATGGAACATTACTTAAATCAAGGTAAATACCTTTGATGTTTTTATCGGTTTCAGCCTTTTTTAGATTTTTAAGAATATCATTTAAACCCGGAACATTATGCAATTTAAGTGTCAGAAAATTAATATTTTCAAATGGATTTTTAGATGTTCTTTCAGGAATAGGATTATTCAATTTTATATGTAAAACCGTATTTTCATGAACTTTAATAAGATCCCTCTCTGCAAATGATAATATTGATGCAAAAATCCCAATGAAAATAAAGAAGATGATTAAAAATGTCAGGAAAAATCCTAACATTGAAGCAAACATAAATTTAAAAAATTGTTTCATGATAATTTTATTTTAGATGATTTAAGTGCAATTATACTAAAAAATTATTTTATATAAAAGAATTAATTGCAT
>JADFUO010000323.1 GCA_015222115.1 Bacteroidota bacterium
AAAAAAATCCCTTATAAATATTTATGTTTAGGGTGTACCAATGCGGAAAACAGGAGGATTTTCCGTTTTAAACTACTTTTTCAAAACTATTCTGAATGTCGTTCCCTGGTCAATGACAGAGGATTTTACAAAGATTTTACCCCGGTGATAATTTTCAATGATTCTTTCTGACAAAGAAAGCCCGAGCCCCCACCCTCTTTTCTTGCTTGTAAATCCGGGATTAAATACGGTTTTGTAATTTGATTTGTGAATACCTTTGCCCGTGTCGGTAAAATCAATAATAACATATTTATTTTCTTCAATAATATCAATTGTAAGAGTTCCTAACCCATTCATTGCGTCAACGGCATTTTTGCAAAGGTTTTCAATTACCCATTCAAAAAGGTTATGATTTACCGGTGCAAAAATTTCTTTATCTTCCGGAACAGTTATTAAATATTTTACTTTTTTTGATGTTCGGGATTTGATGTATTCAATGGAATTATAAATGATTTTAATAATATTTTGATTTTCGGGTTTTGCAGGTGAGCCAATTTTTGAAAAACGTTCGGTAATGTTTTCAAGCCTGTTTATGTCTTTTTCAATTTCTGTGATTTCACGGTCTTTATATCCTTTTAATTTAAGTAGTTCAACCCAGGCTATCATTGATGATAATGGTGTGCCGAGCTGATGTGCAGTTTCTTTTGACATTCCCACCCAAACCTGATTTTGCTCTGATTTTCTCGCAGCACTGAACAGAAAATAAGCTATCAACAAAAAAAGCCCGATAACCCCGAATTGAATAAACGGATAATATCTGATTTGTGTAAGTAAGTATGAGTCTTTGTAAAAAATGTATGTTTTGCCCTGGTCGGGTAAATCAAAAATTATAGGATCATTTTCATAAGACATTGATGAAATTGTATTTTCAACAAACAGCGAATCCACCATTTTTTGGTCATCAATATTACCATAAGTAATTACGTGTCTTTTTGTGCTGTCGGTTACAATTACAGGAACAGAAGCGGAGTTTTCCACTATTTCCGAAAAAAAGGATTCTATAAGGTCATCAAGTACATTGCGTAATTCACTGAAAAGCAGGGATTCCTTATAATAAAGGAAAATGTTTTTATTGGCATAATAATTTATTGTTATAGGCGGATAAACTGTGAATTCCTTTTTAAGCTCCCCCTTTAAATATTTCATGCTGTCAGGATCAAGGTCAATATTTATAAAATTGGTTATTTTACCTTTATCATCTGTTATAATTACCGGAACGGTAGTATTGCCTTTAATTACTTCAATATAAAAAGTAAGGTTATCCTTAGTCTCTTCTCTTCCTAAAATTTTATATGCTTCAGCAAAAATTTCAGCTCTTTTTTGTTCTTCTACTTTAATTTGGTCAAAGAAATTATCAGTATAATTTACTAATTTGGCTTTCCTTTGAATAGCTTCAGCCCAGATTTTTATATTGGTTCGCTCATCTTCAGCAAATTTACGTACAAGAATATTTGTGTACCACAAGGAAACAACAACAATTGTTATTGCTGTTGCAAACAGAAACCACTTCCAACGCTTTTTTTTAGAGTAAATGTTCAATTTTTAAAAATTTAATAAAGTTAATTTTTGTTGTTTAAGGTTACAAGTTCCATGTTTCAGGTTCAAGGTTTGTTCTATGACCATGCCTGAATAACGTTGACCGTTTTTAACCTTTTTTTTAATTATGTAATAGATATGTTGACTTTTTCTTTTTTGCTTA
>JADFUO010000324.1 GCA_015222115.1 Bacteroidota bacterium
ACTTATAACAAATAACATATAACAAATTAGCTATTTATCAATACTGTTTCAAATCTTTAATTAGGGTAATTAGCTGTCAGATCCCATTTATAAACTTGTTTTTTAAATAATGCAGGATATTAATTAAGTTTTTTTTATTTTTGTAAAAAATGATTTATAAAAAATAGTTAACATGAAAAAATATTTTTACATTCTTAAATATTTCCAATCAGTTTGTATAGCAGTAGTTTTAGTATTCTGTACTTCATCGCAATATTTTAATTCCTTTTAAACTGGTACTGAACGAGAATACAAAATTATTAAAACATAAATTACCTAAAACCACTTAGAAATTTAATTCTATATTCGTAAAGTTTACGATGTGTAACAAGTCCGTATGGATGCGTTTCAGTATAATAAATATCTAAAAAATTGACTATTTTGCTTACTTTTGCAAAAAATCAGATTGCATGAGTAATACTTTTGACTCAATAATGCATACGGGTATTATTAAGAGCATTGATAAAGATAAGATAAATGTTATGATTTTATCGCAATCGGCTTGCTCAGGCTGTCATGCAAAAAGCATGTGTGCTGTTGCCGATATGAAAGAAAAAGTTATTGAGATATCAAAGAAGTCAAGCGACAATTATAAAATTGGAGACCAGATTACAGTTGTAATGGAAAGATCAATGGGTCCCAAAGCAGTGTTTTATGGATATTTTTTCCCTTTTCTCATAGTTTTGATTTCATTGATTGTTTTGATAAGTTTAACCGGAAATGAAGGACTTGCCGGTTTAATTTCATTAGTTTTGCTTATTCCTTATTATTTTATGATTTATTTATTAAGAGATAAGTTGAAAAAGAAATTTGAATTTAAAATAAGCTAATAATTTACTCACAAAAACAAGATAATAACTAACAATTTATAAAATGAAAAAAATTAAGTCTTTACCTTTACTGGTAATATTTATTATGAGCGTTTTGGTTGGTAATGCACAATTAACACCAACTGTAAGTAAAGCAAAATATTTTCGCAAAACTATTCCTTTGCGTGATATGGAGCCAATTCCTCCCGGTACAAGAGACCGTAGCTGGAAAGATGGAATAATCAGGAATGAAGAAAATTTTAAGACTAACAGACCTTACAAAAAAAATGCACTTCCAGATGGTGTTGATCCCGTTTTGCAGGATTATCAGGGTAAAGTTCAACAGGTAAGAGGTCCAATTCATAATTTTGATGGAATTGGAAATGTTAACGGTGTTTTCCCTCCTGATACTGAAGGAGATGTTGGAACAGGCCATTATTTTCAGATGATAAACCTTTCTTTTGCTATTTGGGATAAAGAAGGAAATCAATTATACGAACCGGTGGATAATAGTACATTATGGGCAGGATTTATTGGTCCATGGACAGGTACTAATGACGGCGACCCGATTGTTCTTTACGATGAAGAAGCTGACAGATGGATGGCAAGCCAGTTTGCAATTAATACATCCAACGGAACTTACTGGCAGTTAATTGCTATTTCCGAAACCGGTGACCCGCTCGGAGCATATTATCAGTATGCTTTTCAATTCCCTGCATTTAACGACTATCCGAAATTTGGTGTTTGGCACGATGCTTATTATGCATCTTTTAATATATTCGGAAGTTACTTCCGTGCAGCAGCAGCAGCTTTTGAGCGCGATGCTATGCTTGTCGGTGATACTAATGCAAGAATGGTTCTTTTTGACTTGCCTAACGGCAGCGACCCTGCCAGTATGTTGCCTGCCGACTTTGACGGCACACCACCAACATCGTACACACCCAATTATTTCGTTTATTTTAATGATGATGCCTGGGGCTACAGCTTTGATCAATTAAGAATCTGGGAATTTAATGTTGATTGGACCACTCCAGGTAATTCCACTTTTACCGAAGCTTTTATTTTACAAACAGAACCTTTTGACTGGCAGCTTTGCACTGCACCAAGAACCAGATGTATCCCGCAGCCAAATACTTCTACCAAGCTTGAAACACTTTCAGACCGGCTGATGTATCGTTTACAATACAGGAAATTTAATGATTATGATGTGATGGTAACTAACCATACTGTTGATGTTAATGGTAACGGGCTTGGCGGGGTAAGATGGTATGAAATGCGTGATTACCATGACGGAAACGGATGGATAATTTATCAACAGGGTACGTATTCTCCTGATGATAACCATCGCTGGATGGGAAGTATTGCAATGAACGGACTTGGAAATATTGCACTTGGTTATTCGGTTTCAAGCAGTACGGTTTCACCATCTGTTCGTTATACAGGACGTACTGCCAATGCTCCTTTAGGTGAGATGAACCTTGCCGAAGTTGAATTGGTGCAGGGTTTTGGATCACAAACAAGTTTTCATCGCTGGGGCGATTACAGTATGATGGCAGTTGACCCGTCTGATGATTCTACTTTTTGGTATACACAGGAATATATGAATGGTGGCTGGAAAACAAGAATATCATCATTCAATTTTGATCCTGTTGGTTATGCCACGGTTAATGCAGGTATAGATAATCAGGTTTGTGAAGACACAACTTATCAGACTTCTGGCGCAGCTACAAATAATAATTCTGTTTATTGGACTACTTCGGGAGATGGTATTTTCGGCAATCCTGCATCATTAAACGCTCTTTACTGGCGTGGCCCCGAAGACCTTGAAAACGGACAGGTAAGTTTAACTTTAACCGCTTATGGATTTATACCCGGTGATGTGGTTAGCGATAGTATGCTGTTATCTTTTTCACCTGTTCCTGTTTCCATTGCAGGAAATGATACAACCATTTGTCAGGATGAATCAATTACTTTATCAGGATATGCTGAAAATCAAAGTTCGGTTTTATGGACTACCCAAGGTGATGGTGTGTTTAATTACGATACTTCATTGACAGCAACTTATACTCCCGGAACAGATGATATTATAAATGGTTCTGTCCAATTAACTTTAACAGCTTATCCTGTTGAACCTTGTAATGATGAAGTTATTGATAATGTATTAATAACTATTGATGAATGTACTGGCATGATTGACCATGATGCTGATGATTTAACAATAAGTTTGATTCCGAACCCAACAACCGGAATGCTTAATTATATAATATCCGGCGTAAAAAATGAAAATATTATCATAAACGTTTTGAACACACAAGGACAGATAATTTTGACAGAAAAGTTTGTTAATGTTTCTGGTAAGATTAAAGATCAACTTGATATGACAAAATATCCAAAAGGAACATATTATTTCAAAGTTCAAAGTAATAATTACATAAAAGTTAAAAAGATTGTTGTTCAGTAAATTTGCCTAAGAGACTATATTATTTTCAAATTAAGTTTCAAAACATACCGAGTACTTGTGACGGTGGGAATTAACAGACAGTTTTTTGTTGCAGGTTTCATGTTGCAAGTTTAAAATTATTTTGTATAATAACTCACTATTTAAATCATGAAATCAAAAATTAACCGTCGCAATTTTTTTGTCAGAGTATCCCAGGCAGGAGTGACCGGTTGCGCTCTTATGTTTGGGTTAAAATTATCTTACATAGATAGTTTTAGCAGATTCCTTGATGATGATGAAATTCCTGACCCGAAAAAGTTAGAATATTGTGGATACCAATGCCCTGAAAAATGCCCATGGCGGCAGGGAACATTGGAGAATAACGTTGAATTGAAGAAAGAAGCTTACGAGCAGTGGAAGATTAAGGAAAGATTTGATATGGAGTTTGACCCGGATACCATGTTTTGTTATAGTTGTAAAGCTAATGACAAGCCGGAAGGGTTTATACTGAAGCAATGCACTGTTCGTAACTGTTGTATGGAAAAAGGACTTGATTGTTGTATTGAATGTAATGAACTTAGCAGTTGTGAAAAAGATTTATGGACTCGTTACCCGAAATTTAAGGAAGCTGTAATTGAAATGCAGAAAAAATATTTTTGAAATAAAAGAAATATAATAAATAAAGCATTCGACAGAATGGATAATTATTTTAACTTTATTTAATAAGTTGAGATTAAATTATTTAGTTTTGCACGATTAATTCCCATTAAAATTATTTTTGTAAGAAGCAGAATATGAGTTATATAAATTTTGATAAAAATCAATTGATTAATTTAGAGTATTCGTTGAAACGAGAGCTGATACGCTCAAATACAACGGGTTCTTATGCAAGTACAACTATTGTAAATTGTAATACAAGAAAATATCATGGTTTGTTAATTACTCCTCAACCGGAAATTGATTTTGATAATCATGTTTTATTATCAAATCTTGATGAAACAATTATTCAGAAAGAAGCTGAGTTTAATTTAGCTATTCATATGTACGATGGTGGGGTATATGACCCTAAAGGACACAAATATATCAGGGATTTTAGTGCCGAGCCAATTCCCAAACTTACTTATAGAGTGGGTAATGTTGTACTGACAAAAGAAATGCTTTTTGCTTGTAACAGCGATCGTATTTTAATCAGGTATTCTCTTGAAGATGCTTATTTACCGGTAATTTTACGACTTAAACCTTTTTTAGCGTTTAGAAATGTTCATAAACTAAGTACATCAAATATTGGATTGAATAACAAATATAAAAATATCAGGAATGGAATAAAAATTCAAATGTATAAGGGATATTCATATTTGAATATGCAGTTTTCTAAAGCTACTGAATACACTCATGTTCCGCACTGGTATTATAATATTGAATACATAAGAGAAAAGGAAAGAGGTTACGAATTTTTGGAAGACCTTTATGTTCCTGGATTTTTCGAAGTTTCTCTTAAAAAGGGTGAAAGTGTTGTTTTCGCTGCCGGTTTGGAGGAAATTAATCCGGTTTCAATAAAAAGGTCATTCTATGCTGAGATAAAAAAACGTATTCATCGAAATAGTTTTGAAAACTGCCTGATTAATTCTGCAAAGCAGTTTCTTGTAAAGAAAGGCAATAAAACCGAAATTATTGCCGGTTTTCCATGGTTTGGAAGCTGGGGCAGAGATACTTTTATTTCTTTACCAGGATTGACTTTAACTAACGGTGATATAAAAACCTGCAAATCGGTGATTGATACTTTACTGGAGAATATGCAGGGACCATTATTCCCAAATTGCGGCGAATCCAAAGAAGCTGCGTATAATTCTGTTGATGCTCCTTTATGGTTTTTCTGGGCTTTACAGCAGTATGCCGAAGCTTCCGGTACTGAAAATGTAGTATGGAAAAATTATGGCAAAAAAATGCAATTAATTTTAAACGGTTTTCGTAACGGAACAGATTTTAATATTAAGATGCAAGAAAACGGATTAATTTTCGCTGGTGAAAAAGCTATGGCATTAACATGGATGGATGCAATTGTAGATGGAAAACCTGTAACTCCGAGAATTGGTTATGCCGTTGAAATTAATGCTTTGTGGTATAATGCTGTGATGTTTAGCATCGAAATGGCTAAGTTGGCAGGTGATGAAAAATTTATTAATAATTGGAGTTATTTGCCTGAGAAAATTTCAAATTCATTTAAGGAAACATTCTGGAATAAAGAAAAGGCTTATCTCGCTGATTATGTTAACGGTGATTACAAAGATTGGGCTGTAAGACCAAATCAGGTGTTTGCAACCTCATTAAAATATTGTCCCATTGATCAGGAAATCCAAAAAAGTGTTTTAGATACTGTTGAAAGCGAATTGTTAACACCACGGGGACTCAGAACGTTATCACCAAAAAATTCTTCATATAAAGGCACTTATAAAGGAAATCAAAAGGAAAGAGACCTCGCCTATCATCAGGGAATTGTATGGCCCTGGTTGTTAGGCCACTTTGCTGAAGGATATCTTAAAATTCATGGAGCAGGTGGAATAGCTTTTATAAAATCTTTATTCGAAGGATTTGAAAATGTTATGACTGAAGCCGGTATAGGAACTATTTCAGAGGTTTATGACGGCGACCCGCCTTATAAAGCAGGTGGAGCAATATCTCAGGCATGGAGTGTTGCCGAACTTCTTAGAATTAATCAGATGATAAAAAAATACAGTTGAAATACAATAGAAATAATTAGAAATTAGAAATTGGAAACTGATGGGAATTTGGGAAACAGGAATAATAACAATATTGAATTAAGATTTTAGATTTTAGATTTGAGAATTATGTATAATCAATTAACATTTAAACCATTAAGCCATTTAACCATTTAACAATATAACATAATCAACATACGATAACTATATAAGAATGAAAGTATTGATGTTTGGGTGGGAATTTCCACCTCACATAACAGGAGGGCTTGGAACCGCTTGTTTTGGGTTAACCAAAGGATTGACAAAACATGGTACCGAAGTAATATTTGTTGTACCCAAAGCTTACGGCGATGAAAATCAGGAAGCTGTTAAGCTGGTTAATGCAAGCGATATAACAATTGATTATGAAGATACTACCTATCAGGAATACTGGAATCGTATAACTTATATGGAGATAGGTTCGAATCTGATTCCTTACGTTGGACCAGAGGAGTTTAAGCATATTGTAGAACAAAATGAATTAGACTCAATAGAAAAAGAAAAATCCGTTTTATCAAAAAAGTTTACTTTTTCAGGAAAATACGGAAAAGATTTAATGGATGAAGTTTCACGTTATGCCTTAATAAGTTCTGCTGTAGCTGCAAACAGTTCTTTTGATGTTATTCATGCCCACGACTGGCTGACTTATCCGGCAGGAATAGCTGCTAAAAGTGTTAGCGGGAAGCCATTGATTGTTCACATGCACGCTACTGAATTTGATCGTTCCGGCGAAAATATTAATCAAAGCGTGTACGATATTGAGCGTAAAGGAATGGAAGAAGCTGATAAAGTTATTACAGTTAGTAATCTTACCCGCAAGTTGGTTATTGAAAAATACGGGATAGATCCTAATAAAATTGTTACTGTCCATAATGCAGTTGAACCGATTCTAAATAAAGGTGCTTCAGGTGTAAAAAAGAATATTAATGAAAAAATTGTAAGTTTTGTTGGTAGAATTACATTTCAGAAAGGGCCGGAGTATTTTATCGAAGCAGCAAAAAAGGTACTTGATGCTGATAATAATGTTCGTTTTGTAATGGCAGGTTCAGGCGACATGCTTAATAAAATGATTAGCCGAGTTGCACACTTACGTATAGCAAAGAACTTTCATTTCGCAGGTTTCTTAAAAGGTGATGATGTTGATAAAATGTTTTTAATGAGTGATGTGTTTGTAATGCCATCCGTTTCTGAGCCTTTTGGTATTGTCCCGCTTGAAGCCATGCGATCAAATGTTCCTGTCGTTATTTCAAAGCAATCAGGTGTTTCAGAAATTCTAATTCATGCACTTAAGGTAGATTTTTGGGATATTGATGCTTTGGCTGATTCCATTTATGGTTTGCTTCATTATAATGCCTTGTCGAAAGTATTTAGAAAATTCGGCAAAGAAGAAGTTGATAATTTGAAATGGGAAAATGCTGCTGTAAAAGTTAATGATGTTTATAGATCAGTTGTTAATGAGACTGAAATTATAAAAGGCGCAGCCGCATTATAATTTCATAGTCGAATTAATCCCGATAGCGAGGAACGAGCGTATC
>JADFUO010000040.1 GCA_015222115.1 Bacteroidota bacterium
CCCAGTATTTTTTCCCATAAAATATTACCTGTACTATCTATCTTTAGTATCCAATAGTCATTATTACCCGGATAAGGATCGTTTGATATATCTCCGTCTGATGATGTTGCGCCTCCTATAATATAATATGAATTATTATCTGCCTGAAAAATCCTATGACAACCATCACCCATTGATCCACCGTAACTTTTTTCCCAAAGAATTACTCCCAAAGTATCTGTATGAATCAACCAAATATCCATTTCTCCATGATTTGATGAAATATCCCCATCATTTGAATTAGTACAGCCTGCAATTAAAAAACCATCTTCTAATTTTATAATATCTACAGCATGATCATCTTTAGAACCTCCAAAACAATTTTGCCATTCAATAATCATATTTTGGCAAAATATAATATTTGAAAATGAGATTAATATTGATAAAATTATAATTAATTTTTTCATAATAAAAATTATTAAATTAAGATCAACAGGGTTATGCTTTTTTAAGGCACAACCATGTAAATAAATTTATTTATTAATAATTATTTTCCCGGTTTTACTGAAACCCGCAGTATTAAGATTATAAAAATATACTCCTTGTTTTATATTCCTTGTATCCCATATCCATTGACCCTTATTTCCTGAAATAGCAATGGTTTCTATTAATTTTCCATATACATCGGTAATTTTAATCACTCCATTGCTCATTTCATCAGGCAATTGATAATTGAATGTTGTCCATTCCCTGGCAGGATTAGGCCTAACTGTAATTTTGATACCATTAGCCTTACCAGGTTTGTCTATATTTATGCTGCTGCTTTTATAAGCATCAGTTCCGTTTAAATTAGGGCAAATATAATAATGATATCCATAACCATACTCCAATATGTTTTTTGCCTGCGTCCCTGCTGTACCGTTGCTGTTTTCGGCTATGGAAACAAGATTGGCTACTTCTGTACTGTCCAATTCTAAAATATTCCTGCCCTGATGTTGCAAATTAAAATGAAGGTTTAGTATATCCATATAATAATTATGTTCTGTCAAATCCTCACCTTCCATATCATATAATTCGGGTAGCATGTTTGCAAGCAATAAAGCACCGGTATAATTGCCTTCCTGTATATAGCTGGCAATGATTTGCTCATCAGCTCTTATTCCACCAACGTTAGTGTGCCACGAGGCTGTATTTTTCCGGCAGGTGAGAATCCTGCCTAAGCAATTTGCTGTTCACTTAGAAGAGGAGCAGACAGATAAATCCGTGAGGACGATGCTGAAGCTCTGCTTTCTCGAATAACCAAGCCGTAATGCGAAAGCGTGAACTCATAGTAGCTTCGAGAAGTGTATCTGTAGAATGGGGAGAGTTTTGACGGTCATCGAACCCTGCTATGTTGCATGGATTAACAGCAACAAGAAATGCAACAATCTACCGGAGTCAAAGGGGTGGCGTGGTTATAGATGGAAAATTACGGAACGTGGGAGGTCTCTTATTTTAAGGAATGGCAATTCTAAACAGACCGATATAAGCATAGCGAAATTCGGGAAGGAAATAAGAGAAGTCGGAGAAGCCCATAGTACTGTCTGACCCAGAGGACAACAAAACCTCTGGTTAGGGAAGGGGCTTTACTTTAGAGATGTGAATATAGGAGAGGTGTATTCAGTACTGGCTTTGTCCTATTCGGCTGATTTATATACAGCTTACTTCTAAATGTCACTATACATTTATCCAAGCAGGAAGTGATGATTTAGGTGGTTTCCTTAGCTTAGAAACTATACATAAATTGGGTAGATTCCTGTGAAAGGCAAATGAAGAACTCTATCGGTAAGCCGTATGAGGGAAAACTTCACGTACGGTTTGATGAAGGGGGTACTGATAGTCTATAATAATTTTGTTATCTTTGGATAAAATTTTAGAGTAGGCTATCAGGCTCTACTCTACTTAAGCCAGTTACGCAATTCGGTAAAATCAGTTATTGTATCATTCAGATTGCTACGGATAATATCGTAAGCAGCCCTTGTTTTGTTACGATTGAAACGTGACATTTGCTGTTGTAGCAATGTTTTATAAGTTACATCATTTGCCACCTGCCGCAAAATATTAATCATATAATCAGGAAGCGGATTTTCCTTATCTTCCAGAAATTTTATCAGTTCTTCTTTTTTATTTACTGATCACTATTTTACCTATCTTACTGAATCCTTCTAAATTTAAATTATAGAAATATACACCTGATTTGATATTCCTTGTATCCCAAACAATTTCTTGATTTTTTATTGATGATTGATTATTTTTTATTGGTAATGTTGTTACAACCTCTCCAAAAACATTACTGATCCGGATTATTACATTATCACCTTTTATCTTTTTACTTTTATCTTTTATCTTGAAAACCACATAATCAGTTGCAGGGTTGGGATATACCTTAATAGCATTGTCTGTTTTTTGTGTGTTAATTATATTTGTACTCGTGTCTTCGATTTCAAACACCCAAACATCCCTGTCACCGTTAGCATGTATATCACATTGTATATCATCATTACCGCTTTTGTAATCTGTTGAGGATGCAATCACATAATTATAATCTCCTTTTTTTAATATTGTGTGGGGTGTTTCCAGTCTTTCCGTTCCCCAACCGCCATAGCAATGTTGCCATTCTATTTCACCTTCCGGTGAAAGTTTAACAACCCATATATCCATATCATAACCTCCTGGCATGGAATGATTGCCACTGACATCGCCATCATTCGAATATGTTGTACCAATTACTAATATTCCTCCTTCTGCTGTTTGAGTTAAATACTTTGGATATTCACTGTCAGTTCCACCAAGACTTTTTTGCCAAATAATACTACCCTGATTATCAATATTCACAACCCAAATATCCGGCCAACCATCTGGTGCGTTACCGGCAGGCCCATGATGGCCTGTTACATCCCCATCATTCGAATTTGAGCCTGCAGTAAATATATAACCATCCTCTAATTCTTTAATATCATAACCTAAATCATAATAGCTACCCCCATAACATCTTTGCCATAAAATTTCTCCCGACAGGTTTAATTCCACAAGCCACACATCGCCATAACCATCATCTGCATTGCAATCTACAATACCTCCATAATGTGCAGTTGCCCCTATCATCATAATGTTTCCTTCGCTATTCAAAATCATTGACACCCCGCTGTCTAACCACTGGTTGCCGAGGGTCTTTTCCCATTCAATATTACCCAATGAATCACATTTGCACATCCAAACATCCCCGCTTCCGTAAAAATTGGTTACATCACCACCTCCAATGCCTATGCGGTCAATCATAACAAAACCACCATCAGGTGTAAGGATCATATCCCTCGGTTCATCATAACCAGTACAACCATAAGTTTGTTCCCATAATAAATCGCCCTGTCCGTTTATTTTAACTACCCATAAATCAGAATAGCCATTGTTTCCAGATTGTACATCTCCATCGGTTGAAAATGTATAGCCATAAATGTAATACTCATTATCATTTGCTTTTTTAATTTTTTGAGGAACGTCTCCAGACGACCCTCCAAAACATCGTTCCCAAACAATATTGCCGGAGCTATCTGTATTTACTATCCATATATCGCCTAAACCATGATAGTTGGTTATTCCCGGCTCATCTGTTCCGATATGTATGGCTAACAAATACCCGTTTTCTTTTGCAGCTATTCCATAGCTTTTATCCATTTCAGAAGAACCATAGCATTGCTGCCACTGAATTCCGGGAATTTGAGCAGGGCACGCAACAGTTAATATTATTGCTATAATAAATAATATAGTTTTCATAACTTTTTAATATTAAAAACTGACATTTCCTGCATTTACAGAAAATGTCTATTTATAAAAATTTACTCAATGATCAATTTACCACTTTTGCTAACACTGCCTGTTTTTATGGTGTAAATATACATTCCTTTTTCTATCTTTCTTGTATCCCATACCTTCTGTCCTTGCTTTGTTTTTAATGTAAAAGCAACAATTGCTTTACCCATTATATTTGTTATCTGCAATGTTGCTTCACTAACGTAAACAGGTAGTTTGTAATCAAATGCTACCCATGTTTTAGCAGGATTGGGTTTTGCTTCGACGAATAAACCGCTTTCATACGATTGGGTTACTGGAACTATACCATAACTTTTCCAAACCGAAGAATCGCCAACCGGAGGGCAATTGCAATATTCGTAGCCATAAGCAAATTCAAGAATACCTTGTGCTGCCACAGCCGCTTTTCCATTGGTGTTATCAGCATAATCAACAAGTGTTGCCACTTCAGTACTGTCCAGTTGTAAAATATTACGGCCTTGCTGCTGCCACATTATTTGCATCTCCGTAAACGATTTGTAATCATAATAATCGTTCATCGCACCTCCTTCGAGTTCATAAAGCCCTTGTATTAAATCCAACAAGGACTGTGCGGATGCAAAATCACCCTCTGACACATAAGTTGAAACAATCTGAATATCTGCATTCATATTATTTAAGTTATCCAACCAGATACGCAAATACTGGTAATCCGTTACCGAATCATTGAGGTTGCTGCGTATCAGATCGTAAGCAGCCAGTGTTTTTGAACCATTGTACCGGGCCATTTCCTGCAAAAGTATGGTCTTATATGTTACTTTGTCTTGACCACAGTGAAATATGCTTCGCATTTCACGAGTCAGGTACAAAGTAACCAAAAATCAAGAAAAAACGAAGCTATCTCCCCACAAGGCTTACCCACGCCCGCCGTTTTTTCGTGCCACCGC
>JADFUO010000325.1 GCA_015222115.1 Bacteroidota bacterium
ACAGGGAATCACAGGTTATATCAAATGAAAGAAAAAGGAGAACTGTTAGTACCTGCTATGAATGTTAATGATTCGGTTACAAAATCAAAATTTGATAATCTGTATGGTTGCCGTGAATCACTGGCTGATGGTATTAAAAGAGCAACAGATGTGATGATCGCAGGTAAAGTTGTTGTAATATTAGGTTATGGCGACGTTGGAAAAGGTTGTGCAAAATCCATGAAATCATTTGGCGCCAGGGTAATTATAACCGAAATTGACCCTATTTGTGCTTTGCAGGCTGCAATGGAAGGTTTTGAAATTAAACCTGTTGAAGACACTCTTGATGAAGGAAATATCTTCGTTACAGCCACAGGTAACAAAGATGTTATCACAGCCGAACACATGGCTAAGATGAATGACCAGTCAATTGTTTGTAATATAGGTCATTTTGATAACGAGATACAAATTGAAAGACTGGAAACATGGCAGGGAATTGAAAAAACAAATATTAAACCACAGGTTGATAAATATACCTTTCCCGATGGTAAATCAATTTATATGCTGGCAGAAGGCCGTTTGGTTAATCTCGGATGTGCAACAGGACATCCGTCATTTGTTATGAGCAACTCATTCACAAATCAAACTTTGGCACAGATTGAACTTTGGAAAAATGATTATGAAATTGGTGTTTACCGGCTTTCGAAAAAACTTGATGAAGAAGTTGCACGCTTACATCTTGATCATATCGGTGTAAAACTAACAAAGATGACACAGGAACAAGCCGATTATATTGGTTTCCCTGTTGACGGACCATATAAAGCCGACCATTACAGGTACTAATTATAAACATGTAGCAGGGTTCCGTCAAACGAGGTGCGATATTGTTTTAATGATTTAGTGGCAGGACCTTCAAAAGGAGAGCCGTCCAATAAAAGATACTTTGATCCGCTGCAGCTATCTACAGCAATTAAACCCGAATTATCAACACTTACCCTGCATTCAAAATCATTTGGATAATTATATGGTGATGTCCTTTCATAAGCTTTATAATCATCCTGAGTTGCATGATAAATTATTATACCCCTGAAACCGCCGGTTACATAAGCATAATTTCCAATTATTTCCAAATTATTGTATTCAATTGATGATGGATTAATAGTAAAATTTACATAAACGTATGGAATATCCTCGTCTTTATCTTTTTTACAACTTGCCTGGATTAAAATCCCTAAACTGAAAAGTCCAATCAAGCTAAATATTTGTATTTTGCGAAATGTCATAAGTATCATTTACCAATTTTAACGCAAATATAAAAATAATATTTTTTTGGCATCAAAATAAGATTTTTACCTTTTAGAAGTTTATTTTATTGTATTTTAGTGGAAATTTTGATTTACAAAAATGAAATTCAAAAAAATTATATTCGTTTTTATTTTATGTTTCTTGCCGTTTTATTATGCTTGTAATTTAGTAAAATCATCAAAAAAAGTTAAGGAGTATGAAAAACTGGAAGATATAAGAGAAAAAGAAAATGATAAATATTATATGGAGGGTAAAAAAAAACATATTGACAGGCAATCGGAAGATACAAAAAAATGATGAAAAAAACTTTAAAAAAATCTAATAAATACAATAAAACTAAAAAAGAATCTTTTTTCAAACGAATATTCGGAGGTTCATAAAAGACACAGCACCGATAAAATCATATCTCACTAAAACAGATAAATTGTGCAAAATTCAATCGCAAATTAATATTCAATTATTGAGTTAAGAAAATATTAAGTGTCTGCAAGAAAATATTGATTTTAAACCGAATTCAATTATGTCTTTAAAATTTAAAAAATTAAATTATACATTAATAATAATATTATTATTTTCATTTGGAAGTAATAAATCCTTTTCACAGGAGTATGAAAATATTTTGTTTGATAGAATTACTTCCGAAAATATAAAGGTTGAAAAAGGGCTTTCTCAAAATACGATCAATTCAATAATCCAGGATAAGGAAGGATATATGTGGTTTGGCACATGGGATGGTCTTAATAAGTATGACGGGTATAATTTTACAATTTACAATAAGGAAAACGGTTTAAGCAATTCAACTATTTTAGCACTTTATAATGACGAAAACGACAATATATGGATAGGTACTGAAGACGGATTAAATATTCTTAATAAAAAAACAGGACACATTACGGTTTTCAGGCACATTCCTGATGATTCAACTTCAATTACTAATAACTGGATAAACCAAATTTACAGCGATAAGGATGGCTTGATATGGGTTGCCACTAGAGGTGGATTAAACAGATATAATAAAAGTACAAAAAATTTTATTCGATATTTAAACAAACCACGAGACAATACCGCTTTCAAAAGTAACTGGATAAATCAAATATATAAAGATGACAGTATTTTTTGGATGGCTTCAAGATACGGGCTTATCGAGTATGACTCAAAATCAAAAATTACTACCAGATATTATCATACACCGAATGACCCTCAAAGTTTAAGCGACAACTTAGTTCAGGCAATTACAAAAGACAGTGAAGGCAATCTTTGGATAGGAACCCGCAATGGTCTTAACAAATTCAATTATAAAACCCGCCAGTTTATTAATTATAAAAACAAACACAATGATATAAATAGCCTGAGTAATAATGACATTACCGTGATTTTTGAAGATAGCTTTGGAAAACTATGGATTGGAACTAATGGCGGAGGACTTAATCTTTTTGACTGTGAAAACAAAAAATTTATTCATTATGAAAATATTTCCAATGAAATTAACAGCCTGAGCAATAATTTTATATCATGTATTTTTGAAGACAGGTGCAAAACAATTTGGGTGGGAACATTTGTAGGTGTGAATAAAATTGATTTGAACTCAAGCCAATTTGCTTTATACAGAAACATCCACGACGATCCAAACAGTTTGAATGATAATGTTGTTTGGGCATTTATTGAAGATGAACCGGGAGTTTATTGGATTGCTACTACTAAAGGTATAAATATCTTTAATGAAAAAACAGGTGATTTTCAATTTATTAAACATGATCCGTCTTCAAAAAATACAATTTCAAGCAATAATATCAGGGCTTTACATAAAGATAAATATGGAATTTACTGGATAGGTACTCAAGACAAAGGATTGGTAAAATACAACAAGCAACTTAATAAATTTACCAAATACTGTCACAATCCTAAAGATATGAATAGCATTACAGGAAATTATGTGCTGGCAATATTAGAGGATAGTTATGGTATTTTGTGGGTATCAACATCAAATGGTTTAAATAAACTAAACAGAAAAACAAACAAGTTTAAAAGATATTTTTTTAATCCGGCAGATACAATAACTTTGGGAAACAATGCCATTTTTAATATTGTTGAAGACAGCAAGGGAAATTTATGGCTGCCTTCTTATGGTGGTTTGATTAAATACAATAGGGAGTCAAACAATTTCACAACTTATAAACATGACCCCGATAATATAAACAGCATAAGCACTGATAAATTATTTTCCGTTTATGAAGATAATTCAGGCAATATTTGGGTAACGTCACGCGGTGGAGGAATTTGCAAGCTAAATCCCGAAACAGAACAATTCATAAATTACACTATAAAAGACGGTCTTCCAAATAATGTAACTTATGGAATTCTTGAAGACCCTGACAGTAATTTATGGATAAGCACAAACTGGGGTTTATCAAAATTTAATGTAAAAGAAAATAAATTTATTAATTATGATGTAAAAGATGGCTTACAAAGCAATGAATTCAACACAAAATCTTTTTTATTGAGTTCAGGTGGAAAAATGTTTTTTGGTGGAATGGGCGGATTCAACTGTTTTTTCCCTGAACAAATAAAAGTCAACAAAAATATACCACCTGTTGTGATAACCGGTATTAAAATATTTAATATTCCTCATTTAGGTTCATTAAGTAATGGTGATACAATTATTTTAAATCATGATGATAATTTCGTTTCTCTTGGGTTTTCCGCATTGGATTATACAAATCCATCAAAGAATAAATATAAATATATTTTAGAAAATTACGAAAAAAACTGGAGGTATACGGATGCCGGCAACATATCGGCAGAATATACTAAAGTTAACCCCGGTACATATATTTTCAGGGTAAAAGGTTCAAATAACGACGGCTACTGGAACGAAGAAGGAGTGTCGCTGACAATCAAAATTACTCCGCCATGGTGGCAAACATGGATATTCAGGATATTATTGGCACTTGCAATTATCTTGATTATATGGTTTGTTATTTACCGCAGAGTTAAAGCTATCAGGCAAAAACATGAAGTTGAAAAAAAGGTCCTTGAAATAGAAAAACAATTTTTTGATATTGAACAAAAAGCATTACGGCTTCAAATGAATCCTCATTTTATTTTTAATTCCCTTAATTCAATTCAAAGTTTTGTAATAACTAACGATACTGATAAAGCTATTTTTTATTTAGCAAAATTTTCACAACTGATGCGGTTGATTCTGGCTAATTCCAGCGAGCCATATATTCCACTGAAAAATGAATTATCCGCATTAAAATATTATATGGATATTGAAAAACTCAGGTTTGATAATAAATTTGATTATTCAATAAAAATAGACCCGCAAATTGATGAGGAATTCATGGAAATACCTCCCATGTTAATCCAGCCTTATCTTGAAAATGCAATTATTCACGGGTTAATCCACAAAAAAGGTAAAGGAAAAATAAATATCAATTTCATATTAAAGGATAATTCAATATTTTGTACAATTCAGGATAATGGTATTGGCAGGAAAAAAGCAATGCAAATCAGGGCAGAATCAGGAATAGCACGCAAATCAAGAGGAATGCTGATAACTAAAGAACGTTTGGAAATTCTGAATAAACAAAACAAAGAACAATTTTCAGTAAATATTATTGACCTGAAAGACTCAAAAGGGAATGCCACAGGGACAAGAGTTGAGATCACTATCAGTTATAAAGAATTTTAATTTATTTTTTTTTATTATATTTGAATTTTATTTAAATCAATATTTTTATGATACGCTCAATCATTATAGAAGATGAAAAAAGGTCGAGAGATACACTGAGGGAACTTTTAAAAAGATTTTGCAAAAATGTGGAAATTATTGCCGAACCCGACGGTTATAAAAGCGGTATTGAAGCAATAAAAAAACACAAGCCTGATGTAATTTTCCTTGACATTCAAATGCCCGACGGCAGTGGTTTCAAGCTATTGGAAGATATCGGTGAAATTAATTTTGAAATAATTTTCACAACTGCTTATGATCAATTTGCTATAAAAGCAATAAAATACAGTGCACTTGATTACCTGCTGAAACCGATTGTCCCCGAAGAGCTGATAAATGCCATAAAAAAAATTGAAAAAAAAAAGCAAATAAACACCATCAATAAAAATATTAAAGTTTTACTGGATAATATCAACACACCTGAAGAAGAACCTAAAAAAATTGTACTTTCAACTTCTGATAAAATACATGTTATTAAAACCGATGAAATTATAAGATGCGAATCAGATAATTATTATACAAAGTTTTTTTTTACAAACGGAAAGCAACTCCTGATTTCAAAAACCCTTAAAGAAAATGATGAACTTTTAAGCGCACATAATTTTATCAGGCCTCATAAATCGCACCTTATTAATACAAAATATATTAAAAGCTTTAATCGTAATGAAGGTGGATTTATTGTTATGACAGATGATAGTAAGATTCCGGTTTCAAGAAGAAAACGAGAGAAAATCACTAATATAATTAGTAATTTATCAAACTTAACAGAATAAGAACATAGATTCGTGAAATGGTAAAAAAAAGGCTGAGGCTGAGGCTAAGGCTAAGGGAAAAAACAAAATATTAAAAACATAAAGTATAAGTAAACGTTTACAGATATATATAAATTAAATAGAAATTATCACCGTTAACTGATTTTTTTATACCGTTAACTGATTTTTTCTTTTTCTTTTTTAAAATTTATTTATTTTTACATACTAATACGAAAAAATATGGATGATTATATTTACATTTTATTAGCAATAGCCTGGATAGCTTTTACAATTTATAGCCAGAAGCAAAAGAAAAACAAACAGCAACAACAAGACAAACCAAAGCAACAAACTCAAAAAGATGTAAAATCTTACTTCGAAGAGATCCTGCTGGGAAATGTTTCCTCTCCCGATCCTATAATTACCGAACCTGTGAAACATGAAGAAATATATGAATCAGTTTCCGGCTATAAAACTTCTGAAAATATTCAACCCGAATATGAATTCCTTGAAGAAGGGTCGCAGTTATCTGAAGAATATTTTGATCAGGATTCTGCAATAGAAAAACCCGAAATTCAAATTGAAGAAAAACCTGAAATTAAAACCGAAGAAGAATATGAAAATATTGAATATCTTGATTTTGACATAAGAAAAGCAGTCATATATTCGGAAATTTTAAAACGTCCTTATACTTAATAAATACAATAATTTATTTAAGGGAACATAAATTTTTTTAAACAAGAGATAATTTATTTTTTGGATATTAAAAAATTTTATTGTTATCTTTACCGACTTTTTAAATGCACAATGTATAATTTAACATAAAACTATATGGTATGTTAAGAAATTTACTTTTAACTTTAGGGATAGTACTAACTACGAGCTTGATAGTCTATCCGCAATCAGGAGCCCTAAAAGGCAAAATTACTGACAAATTAACCAAAGAACCAATTCCATTTGCTAATCTTGTTATTGAGGTCGGGGGAACCCAGATAGGAGGTTCAACATCAGATTTTGATGGGAACTACACAATTAAACCTATTCCTCCGGGCAAATACGATTTGAAAGCAACATTTGTCGGTTATAAACCGATTCTTGTCAAAGGTATAATCATTGTAGCTGACCAGATTCGTTTTTACAATATTGAAATGGAATCAACAGTGGAAACTCTTGAAGAGTTTGAAGTTATTGATTATAAGGTTCCTTTAATTTCTAAAGACCAAACTACCAGTGGAGAAACCGTTACAGCAGAAGAAATTGCAAAGATGCCGAACCGATCGGCTAATGCAGTGGCAGCAACTGTTGGCGGTGTGTTCTCACGCGACGGAGAAAGAGGAAATGTAAGAGGTGCACGTGCCGACGGTACTGTCATGTATATTGATGGTATCAGGGTTAGGGGCTCTTCTGCTTTGCCGCCTTCCGCAATTGAACAGGTTTCGGTTATGCTTGGTGGTGTTCCGGCACAATACGGTGATGCTGTCGGTGGTATTATCAACGTTACAACCAAAGGACCTTCAAGGAAGTTCGGCGCAGGAATTGAACTTGAAACTTCAGAGTTTCTGGATAAATTTGGCTATAGCCGCGTGGGTCTTAATTTAAACGGTCCTTTATTTACCCGTAAAAACGAAGACGGAAGTGTTAAGTCATCATTGTTCGGTTATTTTATTGCAGCAGATGTTACTTACCGAAAAGATGGCAGACCCTCTGCAATTGGTATTTATAAAGGAAAAGATGATATTATTCAATACCTTGAAGACAACCCCTTACGTCCTTCAGGATTACCAAGTGGCGGTACATTTCTTAATGGTGAGTACCTTAGAACAGATGATCTGGAGCATGTTAATATGACACAAAATACAGCTAATACGTCTGTGAATATTTCCGGTAAAATTGATGTTAAAACAACACGAACCATTAATCTAACCTTTGGCGGACAATATGTTTATAATCACTGGAGAGGGTTTAATTATAGAAGTTCGCTGTTGAATTATGACAAGAATTCACTTAATACAAATTATACATGGAGAGTATTCGGCCGGTTTACTCAAAGATTCCCTACCGATAGAGATAGTAAATCACTTATAAAAAATGTTTATTATACAATTCAGGCAGATTACTCAAAATTCTATCAGGAAACACAAGACGCTGATCACAAAGATGATCTTTTCAAATATGGCTATCTTGGAAAATACACAACTCATAAAATGCCTACTTTTCAACTGGGAGCCGACACTATACACGGTCAGCCTTATCAAAATGTATGGCTGCTCAACAGTTGGGATTATGATACATTAGTTGAATTTGATCCGTTTGATTGTAACCCATTGGTAGCTAATTATACTTCTTCATATTATGATTTATATGCAGGGCAACCTGTAGGCAATTATCAAAATTTTGACCAGATACAACTTGGCGGAGGATTATTGAATGGACAAGGACCGCCGAGAATATATGGTCTTTACAATACTCCTGGTACATTACAGGCAGGTTATGGTGTAACCGATCTCACACAATTCAGTGTTAATGCTGCCGGTGCTGCCGATATCGGTAATCATGAATTCAAGTTCGGTTTGCAATATGAACAACGAATAGACAGAGGATACGGTTATGCTCCACAAGGATTTTGGACATTGATGCGCGGATTAACCAATTTCCATATTTTAGAACTTGATGTGGAAAATCCAATACCGGTTTATGTAGATGGTGTTTTCCAGGACATGATTATTTATAATCGCAAATATGATGAGTTATCGCAAAGAGTATTTGATATTAATTTAAGAAAAAAACTTGGATTGCCTGTTGACGGTCTTGACTTCATAACAATTGATTCTTATGATATAAATAATTATTCAATCAATTATTATGATCAATACGGTATTTTAAGAACAATTCAATTAGATGAAGATATTTTTACAGTTGATATGTTCAGCCCGGATGAATTATTAAATAATGGTAATTCCTATGTATTCTGCAGGGGTTATGATTATACCGGGAAAAAATTAAAAAGCAAACCGAGTTTTGAAGATTTCTTTAACAAAAAAGATGAAAACGGAGTATATACCCGCGAAATAGGTGCGTTTGAACCAATTTACATGGCAGGATATATACAGGATAAATTTGCTTTTAGAGACCTGATCTTTAATATTGGTGTTCGTGTTGACCGTTATGATGCCAACCAAAAAGTCTTAGCCGACCCATTTTTATTATTCCCCGCTAAAACAGTAGGAGAAGTCAGCTCTGATGAATTCGGACCTCATCCGTCAAACATGGGAAACGATTATATAGTTTATGTTGATAATGTTGATAATCCAACCAGAGTTGTAGGATATAGAGAAGGCGACGTCTGGTATAGTGCTGATGGTGTAGAAATCACAGACCCAGGTATTCTTGATGCAGGTTCCGGAATTTCTCCATATTTGATTGATCCGTCTCTGGATCGTGTTACTATTGATGCTTTTGAAGATTATGAACCACAGATAAATGTAATGCCACGTATCTCCTTCTCATTCCCAATATCTGATGAAGCCTTGTTCTTTGCCCATTATGATGTTTTGACACAAAGACCAACTTCAGGTAACATTGCAAGCCCTGCAACATACTGGTTCTTTCAAAATATTGGAGATGTAATCAGTAATCCAAATCTGAAACCCACAAAAACAATTGACTATGAATTGGGCTTCCAGCAAAAATTAACAAATACATCATCACTTACAATAACAACTTATTACCGCGAAGTAAGAGACCAGATTGCAATTTACAGATATTACGGAGCATATCCAAAAGATTATACTTCATTTAGTAATCTTGATTTCGGTACTACCAAAGGTCTTACAATTGAATACGACCTCAGAAGAACAAAGAATGCACGTATAAGGGCAAGTTATACACTTCAGTTTGCCGATGCTACGGGTGCAAGCCCTACTACTGCTGCTGCTCTTGTTGCTTCAGGACAGCCAAACCTAAGAACAACCAATCCTTTACCATGGGATAGAAGACATGCGATAAACTTGGTATTGGATTATCGTTTTACCGGAGGTAAAGATTATGACGGTCCGGTAATTAACCGTAAAAACAAAGGAGGCGATAAAGCTAAATCACCTATACTGTTATTGCAAAACACCGGTTTTAATATGACTTTCAATGGTGGTTCGGGTACTCCATATACAGCTTCGCGTAATATAATATCTCTAATTTCAGGTGGTAACAGACTCTTAAAAGGGACATATTTCGGTTCAAGATTACCATGGCAGTTCAGAATGGACTTGAGAATTGATAAAGATATATTCTTTAATTTGGGTAAAAATAAAAAACAAGCATACATGAATGTTTACTTCCAGATACTTAATGTTTTGAATACTAAAAATGTGATAGGCGTTTATCCGGCAACAGGTAACCCCAATGATGACGGTTACTTAGCTGCAGCCGAATATCAAAGCGAAATTGAAATGCAACAGGACCCTCAATCATTCAGGGAACTTTATACTATATATGAAGATTATCCATATAATTATAGCAGTCCGCGAAGGATTCGGTTTGGTGTAATATTTAATTTTTAAAAATAATAAATTATGAAAAATATTTTCAGAATACTGTTAATTTCATTAATCTGCTACTTTATTTCAGAAATCAGCATGGCAGAGGAATACAAATTTGGACCGGGTAAAAGTTCAAATAATTATAAAAATACTACAGCAGGTTGTTCACCGGCTTCCGCTTTCAGATTCCTGGATATTAATAATGTAAGAGCCAGGATCAATTCAGGAGGAGATATGTGGTGGGATCTTCCCGGTGGTATTGGAGCTCAGTATTTTATTCCAAAAAACGGAACAGCCACTTCAATGTTTTCCGGTGCATTATGGATTGGGGGACTTGACATTAACCTGCAGCTAAAATTAGCTGGATTAAGATACCGGCAGGTTGGTCAGGATTACTGGCCCGGTCCTCTGACAATTGACGGAACTGCCGCTGTTGACGAAGTTACATGTTCCGAATACGACAAGCTCTTTTTGATAACACGCGAAGAAGTTGACCTATTTATAGCATGGTGGGAAAGTGATAATAAAGCTGAAGAATACCCCGGTTATTCAATCCCGGAATCAATCCTGAATTGGCCTGCCCATGGCGATGTTGCAAAAGATCAAAGTTATTATTTGGCTCCATTTATGGATGTTGACGGCGATGGCGACTATGATCCGAATATGGGTGATTATCCATATTATGATATTGATAACTCTTTGTGTCCTAAAAACAGGAAACCTGACGAACCTCCTGTTCCAACCCCGGAGGATATTTTAGGTATAGTACATGGTGGCATTTTATCCGACCAGGTTATTAAAGGTGACCAAACTTTATGGTGGGTATTTAATGACAAAGGTAACTACCACTCCGAAACAACAGGTGCATCAATAGGTATAGAAGTCAGGGCACAGGCTTTTGCATTTGAAACAAATGATGAAATTAACAACATGACTTTTTATAGTTATGAAATTATTAACCGTTCAACATTTGAATTAACAGAAACATATTTCTGCCCATGGGTTGATACTGATTTGGGTTACGCCTGGGATGATTATGTAGGATGTGATGTAAACAGAGGTCTGGGCTATTGTTATAATGGTGTTGCAATAGATGGACATGGCGAACCTGAAGCTTACGGTGAACAGCCGCCTGCTATAGGAGTTGACTTTTTCCAGGGACCTTATATGGATCCTGACGGCAGAGATAATCCGGAATTCACAGGCGCCCCGGATGGTTGCCATATCATTAATTCTCCTTATGTATTAGACCAAATGGCAATAAACGGAGTAAACTTTGGTAATGATATTGTTGATGACGAACGATTCGGTATGAGAAGGTTTGTATATCATAATAACACTAGCGGTAATCAGGGTGACCCGCATATCGCTCCGGAATATTATAACTATCTGAGGGGAATCTGGAAAGATAATACTGTAATGCTATATGGTGGAAATGCACATATTAATTCAGGTGCAGTCGGACCTGAATGTGAATTCATGTTCCCCGGCGATTCCGACCCATGTAACTGGGGTACTAAAGGACTACCTCCAAACGGAGGATATAACCAGCAAGGAAATTACTGGACAGAAAGAAATGTAGATAATAAACCTTATGACAGACGCTTTATGCAATCAGCCGGTCCTTTTACTCTTACACCGGGAGCAGTTAATTACATTACAGTCGGTATTCCTTGGGCAAGAGCTATTTCAGGCGGAGCATGGGAATCAGTTAAACTTTTACGAAAAGTTGATGACCTTTGCCAGTCATTGTTTGATAATTGCTTTAAAGTTATTGACGGACCAAGCGCTCCCGATCTTACCTTTCGGGAACTTAACAAAGAGTTAATTGTTTATATCTCAAACAGCAAAACATCTAATAATTACAGTGAAAGTTACCTGGAAGTTGACCCCTTCATTACATTCCCACCCGACTTTCCCCCTGCTCAAAGAGACTCCATTTACAGATTTGAAGGTTATCAGATTTTCCAATTAAAATATTCAACCGTATCTGTTGAAAGTATTCATGACCCCGATCTTTGCAGATTAGTTGCACAGTATGATATTAAAAACGGTGTAACAAAATTGGTAAATTTCTATTATGATCAAACAGTGGGTGCCAATGTACCGGTTTTGGAAGTAGATGGCGGGGATAATGGAATTTCTCATTCGTTCAGACTTACAGAAGATGCTTTTGCTACAGAAGATAAACGCCTTGTAAACCATAAACAGTATTATTATCTGGCATTAGCTTATGCATATAACCAATTCCTGAAATACGAAGAAACACCGACAGGATTAGACGGACAGAAAAAACCTTATCTGGCTGGTCGTAAAAATATTAAACTTTATACTGCTATTCCTCATATTCCAATAAACGGAATTATTATGCACTCGGAATACGGAGAAATCCCACAAATTACCCGTTTAGAAGGACAAGGTAATGGCGGAATGAATCTGGAAATGACAAAAGAAACAATTGATACAATATTATCAAAAAAACCTGTAGGCTCATTAAATAGTTCAGGAGAACCTATTGTTTTCGGTGACCCCGAATACCCGATTGCATATAATCCCCAATATGAAACAGGAAAAGGTCCGTTAAGTGTTAAAGTTGTTGATCCGTTAAACGTAAAAGAAGGGAACTATACTCTGAAATTTACAGATATTCAACACCCTTATCAGGATAGCGTTGATATTAAATCTGCAAAATGGATATTGATTGACAACGAAACAGGTATTACTTATAAATCCGACACAACTATCACAATGAAATATGAACAATTATTACTTGATCTCGGACTATCAATAGACATTAATCAAATAAACTTCCCAGGTGACACTTTTGCAGTTAATTACGGATTCATTGAATCATCTATTTTATATGAAGACAGTTCAAGAATGTGGCTCAGCGGTATTGAAGATAATAACGTACCAAACAGTCCGCAAAACTGGATACGTTCAGGAACATATTTCAGTGATCAAAATACAACAGGTAGCGACTGGAATATGCCCAACCGTGCATGGGACCCGTTTGAATTTTACGAAAAAATTGAGATTGGTAAATGGGCACCATATTGCTTAACTTCAATAAACAAAACACAAAGTAATGTCGGACCTGCATTTAACATTCCTTCAAAATCCATTGACAGGATGGAATTCCTCGCAAGTGTTGACATTGTTTTTACACCCGATAAATCCAAATGGACAAGAGCTGCCGTTATTGAAATGTGTTTTGATCCTGTTTTGGCAGAACCTCATCTCAATGGAGACCCTGTTAAAAGATTTGAACTAAGGGCCGGTCAATCGGTTGATAAAGATGGTAACCCTGCACCTGTAGGAAGCGGACCAAGTGATAATCCTGATGACCCGAATTACATCAGCGAAACAGCTATGGGCTGGTTCCCCGGTTATGTAATTAATTTGGAAACAGGAGAAAGACTTAATATAATGTTTGGTGAAGATTCATGGTTAGTAGGACAAAACGGAAGAGACATGCTTTTTAATCCTACCGAAAGAGATTTATCAATACCTGATCTGTTTGATCCAAATATATATAATCTGGTTTCAGGACAGGTATTATTTGGCGGTAAACATTATATTTATGTTATGGCACATAATTCATTTTCAATTTCAAGTGCCAGTACAGAATTTAAGTTTACAAGTCCGGCTTATGATGCTTGTGCATGGATACATGAGGTTTTAGACACATTGCCATCATCAATTTATAGTTCACTTACAAGCTATGTATTCGGACAGTGTATGTATGTTGGAATTCCAATGGCAGTTAAAGGTAAGGAATGGCTTTCAAACGATGCTACTATGAAAATAAGAGTTGCAAAACCTTACCAGAGATATTTTTCATTACCCGTTGATTCTGCTGCTTTTGATCATCAAAACAATTATAACCCAATGTACACCTTTAAAACAGAAGGTATATCAACCGAAAAATATAATGCGGAAAAAGCTGAATCGGATTTAGACCTTATAAATATTGTTCCAAATCCGTATTATGCTTATTCTGATTATGAAAATAATGCTTTGGATAACCGTGTAAAATTTACTAATCTGCCCGAAAAATGTACTGTTACAATTTATAATATAAACGGTACAATGATAAGGCAATACACAAAAGACGATCCAATGACATCCATTGACTGGGATTTGAAAAACTTTGCCGGAGTACCTATTGCAGGTGGTATTTATCTGATTCATGTTAAATCAAATGAAGGAGAAAGAATTATTAAATGGTTTGGATCATTACGTCAGGTTGACTTGAATATATTCTAAAATTAAACATATACTAAATGATTTTAATAACATAAAATAATATAAAGTATGAAAAATTTATATAAATACTTAATTACGCTGTTTTTTATAGGTTTGATAGCATTCCCTTCCGACAATCTTTATGCAGGAAATAAAGACAGATCAGGACAGGCAGGAGCTTCCGAATTATTAATCAACCCATGGGCAAGAAGTTCAGGATGGGGAAGTGTTAGTACAGCAAATGTACGTGGTCTTGAAGGCATGTTTTGTAATGTTGCCGGAATTGCTTTTACACAGGGAACTGAGCTGATATTTTCACATACAAGCTGGCTTAAAGGCTCAGATGTAAATATCTTTTCATTCGGCTTAACTCAGAAGATCGGAGAAACCGGTGTAATTGGTTTGAGCGTTATGTCAATGAGATTTGGAGATATTGATATTACAACAGTTGATTTGCCTGAAGGTGGTATAGGTACATTTTCCCCCAGTTTATTAAATGTAGGAATTGCCTATGGAAAAGCATTTTCAAACAGCATTTTTGCAGGTATTATTTTTAAAATCATATCCGAATCCATATCCGACATAAACGCTCAAGGACTTGCTATTGATGTAGGAATTCAATATGTTACAGGTGAATTGGAGAATGTCAAGTTTGGTATAGCACTTAAAAATATAGGACCCAGAATGAAGTTTTCGGGTGATGGCCTCTCTTTAAAAACCTATATTCCCAGTCAAACTACTTCGTTCACTATGAATCAACGTGCTTCAGAATTTGAATTACCTGCAGCACTTAACATAGGTGCAGCATACGATTTTATCATTTCAGATGCACATCGTATAACATTAGCAGGTAATTTTCAGTCAAATGCATTTACCAAAGACCAGTTTACAGGTGCAATGGAATATAGCTTAAAGGATTATGTGATGCTTAGAGCCGGATATACTTATGAAGAAGGAATCGGTAAACCAGTTGACGACCCGGAATACAGAACCACTGTTTCAAAGGGATTTAGTGCCGGATTTACTGTTCAGGTGCCGCTTAATAAAGAAAAAGGCTCAAGTTTTGCAGTTGATTATTCCTACAGAGCTACAGACAATTTCAACGGAACACACAGTATAGGCGCAAGGATCAACCTATAAGCATCAGTTCCGCTTTTTATTTTTTTTAAGATTTTATTTTTTAAAAAAAGGACCCTAATCTTAGGGTCTTTTTATCTTATTGTCGAATTACTAAAGCTTTAAAACTATATGTCACAAGTAAAATATTATACAGAAGAAGGATTACAAAAGTTAAAGGATGAACTGGAACATCTTATCAAAGTTGAAAGACCGTCAATTTCAAAACAAATTGCCGAAGCAAGAGATAAGGGTGACCTGTCGGAAAATGCTGAATACGACGCTGCAAAAAATGCTCAGGGTTTATTAGAACTGAAAATTGCCAAACTGCAGGAAGTAATTAGAAATGTCAGGGTTATTGACGAATCAAAACTTGATAGCTCAAAAGTTTTAATACTGTCAAATGTAAAAATAAAAAACCTGAAAACAGGGGCAGTGATGACATATACCATTGTTCCGGAAAAAGAAGCAAACATTAAAGAAGGAAAAATATCTGTTAACTCACCTATTGCAAAAGGACTGTTTGGTAAATCTGTTGGCGATAAAGTAGATATTGAAGTTCCTGCCGGCACAATAACATTTGAAATTGTTGAAATATCAAGATGAAAAAAAAATCATATTTAAAATAAAAGTTATGTCAAGTATATTTTCAAAAATCGTAAGCGGCGAAATACCTTCATATAAAATTGCCGAAGAAAAAAACTTTTTTGCTTTTTTAGATATTAATCCTTTGGCAAAGGGACATGCCTTGGTTGTTTCCAAAAAAGAGATTGATTATGTTTTTGATATTGAGGATGATTTGTATAAAGGATTATTAATGTTTACTAAGAAAGTAGCATTAGCTATTGAAAAAAGCGTTAATTGTATAAGAATGGGCATGGTGGTCTATGGGCTTGATGTGCCTCATGCACATATTCATTTGATACCGCTTTTAGGAAACAATGATATTGATTTTAAAAAACCACCCTTGAAATTAACACCTGAAGAGTTTAAAGAAATTGCTGAAAGAATTAATGATGAATTTGAGAAATTGAAATAATTCCGGTGCAATAGTTACTATGTTATTTTCTCCAAATTATTTCATTCTTTATTAGGTAGATTAGACTCTATTTGTAAGGTCGGCTTAAGCCGACTTTTAATTCATGAGGTGATATTTACTATTCTAATAAAATTAATAGCAGAGCTAAAAGTTAAACTGCTTCTGCCACTGCCACTGCTCCCGAGTACTCGGGACCACTTGTAGCATTTATTTTACTAAATTTAGTAAAAAAGATATGGCCAATATGTCCATACGGATAAATTTGGTAAACTTTTTAACATTAGGGGCTAATAAGCCCTTGTATCTCTACCCTCAATATAATTGATAAACGATTTGTTAACTACTTTATTTCCTCCCGGTGTTGGGTAATCACCTGTAAAATACCAGTCGCCTTTATGGTCAGGGCAAGCCGAATGTAAATCCTCAATTGTCTGATAAATAATTTGAACTTCGGCTTTAATATTTTTAGTTGTAAGCAGTTCGGATATTTTCTCTGATATTTGTTCTGCTGTGACAGGTTTATAAATTTCCTTTACATAATTAACAATTTGTTCCTTAGGAAAATCTTCTTGTTCTTTTGATTTTTTATAAACATCATTAATTATGTGTGTTTGATTGGTTTCATTCAACAACTCAATAGCAGCTCTGAATGCAATAAAGTTATTTATTTTTGCTATATCTATTCCATAACAGTCGGGATAACGGATTTGAGGAGCCGAAGATGCAATGATAATTTTTTTAGGACCTAATCTATCCAGTATTTTGATAATACTATATTTTAAAGTTGTCCCCCTGACAATTGAATCGTCAATCACAACAAGGCTATCAATTCCTTTTTTTACAGTTCCGTAAGTAATGTCATAAACATGAGCTACTAAATCCTTTCTTTGTTTATCCTGTGTAATAAAAGTTCGTAATTTAATATCTTTAACTGCTATCTTTTCAATTCTCGGATTTAGTTCTAAAATCTCGTCTAACTTCTCCGGAGAAATATTATCGCCTAACTGAATAATTTTATCTCTTTTTACTTCATTGCAAAATTTGCTAAGTTCTTCGGCTAATCCGCGAAAAGCAACAGCAGCAGTATTGGGGATATAAGAAAATACCGTATCTTTTAAATTATAATCAACCGACCTCAGTATAGCCGGCATAAGTGATTTACCAAGTTTTTTTCTTTCCTTATAAATATCTATATC
>JADFUO010000326.1 GCA_015222115.1 Bacteroidota bacterium
ATATTGTAAAATGCCGCCCTCCTCAAAACAGGATTCCTACTATTGACGAACAGTCTGCCTGCCTTCCATTCCTTGAAAAACAGATAGAATTATTAAATCCTGAAATAATAATAACCTTAGGTGCAACAGCATACAAGGGTCTTTTTGTTTCAAATACAAAAATTACAAGAGAAAGAGGTAATTGGAAAATCAGGAACAACCGGCTTGTAATGCCAACCTATCATCCGTCGGCATTATTACGAAACCCTGCACTGAAAAAAGACACATGGGAAGATTTCAAAAAAGTTATTATAAAATACAGGGAACTGGTTGACCCAGAGCATTTCTGTAAATATATTTGATTTTTTTATATAATTGATAACTCACTTTTATCTTTATTATACCTATTGCTTATAAGAAAATTCAAAAAAAAGAAATAATATATGGAAAACAAAAACCAAACCCAAAAAAGAACTACTCCTGAATGGAAGCAAAATTTATATAAAATAATTTTTGAGGCTGACACTCCCGGTGGTAAAGCATTTGACATTATCCTGTTAATTTCAATTATTCTCAGTGTGATAGTCGTTTTACTTGACAGTGTTGCCGGATTTCATGCAAAATTCGGGAAATTTCTGTTTATTTCCGAATGGATATTTACGATTTTATTTACTGTTGAATATGTGTTTAGAATAATAACTTCACTAAATTCACGAAAATATATATTTAGTTTTTATGGTATTATTGACCTGCTTGCAATACTTCCAATATATCTGAGCTTGGTTTTTGCCGGCACGCAATATCTTATGGTTATCCGTATTTTACGACTGTTAAGGGTTTTCAGGATTTTAAAATTAGACAGATATATTGGTGCTTCCGGTTTTCTTCTTTCTGCATTAAAAAACAGCCGTCATAAAATTGCAGTATTTATCGGAACGGTTTTGACTATTGTTGTTATCATGGGTTCGGCAATGTATCTGATTGAGGGACCCGAAAATGGATTTACAAACATCCCCGAAAGTATTTACTGGGCTATTGTTACACTAACTACGGTGGGATATGGCGATATTGCCCCTGTTACATTTTCAGGCAAAGTTCTGGCGTCATTTATCATGATACTTGGTTTTTCAATAATTGCAGTTCCAACAGGAATCATTACTGTTGAGATGTCGCAAATACATGCTCAAAGTAAAAAAACCAAAACTTGTATAAATTGTAATAAAAGCGGGCATGATGAAGATGCGGAATTTTGTAAATATTGTGGAAACCAGTTATGAGTTAGGTCTAAAAAGCTTTTTTTATATAAAAAATAGGAATACTGGAATTATGGAGATGTGGTTTTCTATATTCCAATATTCTATCTTTATATATGTTTCTAAATTGGTCTCAGTCATAAATCCATATATTACTAAAATAGTCAAATTACAGAAACGAACCTATTTAGTATGGACTCATCTCTTTAACATTTAACCATTTAACCATCAAACCATCTAACCATCCACTCATATAGACCATGTAGTTAAGCCCTTCTTAGTAAATTCATATCTTTTTGATTGACCACCAAAGATCTTCAATGCATTAATAACCTTTACCCTTGAATTGCCAGGGCAATAGAATATCATAAAACCTCCGCCACCTGCTCCCGAAATCTTACCTCCTGATGCTCCATTTTTTAATGCAGTGTTATAAATATCATCAATCATAGGATTTGATATACCTGAAGCGAGTAGTTTTTTATTTTGCCAGCCAAAGTTTAGTATTTCTCCTATTTTATTAAGCTCACCTTTTAATATCGCTTCCTTCATCATTATTGCCTGCTCCTTAAGTTTATGAGTGGCTTCAATTGATTTTTGATTTTTAAGAATAATATTTTCCGATTGGGCTTCAATAATTTTTGAAGACAAACGGCTTGTTTCGGTATTATACAAAACAAGATTATAAGCCAGTTCATTAAGGTATTCTCCCCTGATTCGTAAAGGATTAACAATTACCTTATCATTTTTAAAAAATTCCATAAAATTAACACCGCCGAAAGTTGCAGCATACTGGTCTTGTTTTCCACCTGCCATTCCCAGATCTATTCTTTCAATTTCATAAGCCAGACGTGCCATATCATATTCGCCGAGAGGAAGTTTGAGCCATTCAGCAAAAGCACCTAAAATTGCAACTACCAATGTTGAAGATGTTCCCAAGCCCGAGCCAGGAGGAGCGTCAACAAATGTTGTAAGCTCAAAAGAAAGCGGCTTTTTAATAAAATCCTTAATTATTCGATTATAAATTCCTCTGTGCAAATTCAATTGACCATTAACAGGTAATTTGTCTGTTGAGTCAATTTCGTAAATTTCACCTTTATCAATTGACCTGAAAACAATTTTTCCGTTTTTACGAGGCTCAATTGTTGCATAAGCATACATACTTATTGTGGCATTAAGAATAGCTCCGCCATACAAATCAGAATAAGGCGACACATCCGTACCACCACCTGCTAATCCAAGCCGTAAAGGAGCTTTGCTTCTGATAATCATAAATTTCCTGATGTTTAAAATTAATTCAATAATATTTTTCTTGTTTCTGTAAAACTATCAGAAACAACTTTAACAAAATAAATCCCTTTGGACATATTGTATAAATCAATTATTAATTTTTCATGATGATTTAGGTTTCTCAAAAACAAAGTTAATAGATTCCAACATTCTATCCCATGAATATTTATGTTTTTCAATTTCTACATTTTTAACAAATTCTTGCTCTTTCTTTTGTTTATAGAATTTTATAATTGCTTCTGAAATTTTTTCAGGTTCACAATCAACTACATATCCTACCTTGCCATCAGGAATTATTTCAGTTAGTCCTCCAACATTAGTTACAATCATAGGTCTGTTAAAATGATATGCAATTTGTGTAACGCCGCTTTGTGTAGCATTCTTATATGGCTGCACTATAATATCAGCAGCACAAAAATAATTTACGACTTCGCTATCAGGTATAAAATCATTTAACAT
>JADFUO010000041.1 GCA_015222115.1 Bacteroidota bacterium
AAGGTTGTTACTATCATTGATGATTCCCAGGATTCGACAAAAAGCTTGTCATCCAGATAATCCTTATAACTATATTCTTCCTCACTAATTCTATTTTTAACATTTTTCATGGAGAGATAATGATGTTTTAAAAGATATCGGGCTGGCCTTTGTTGATATTTATCTTTTTTATTAAATTGAATTATTTTTTCAAATTCATCAAAATTTTGATCAATAATCGAAGTGTAAGGCAGGCAATAAACAATTCTTCCCTCGCCTTCTTCAAGCTTCTTTTTTAATATATTTGCAAAAGCCAGGCAGCCATAAGTTTTTCCTATCCCGGTTGGGGCAGTAATTGTATAAAAATGATTTTCTTTTTTTATTTTATCATTATTCTTAATGTCAGAAAGAAACTGATCCCTGATTTTATTAATTGGCTTATCAGAATTGAATTTTTCAGGATCAATTTTTTTATAATTATCAATATATTTAAAAATATCATTAACAGGCTCATTCAAATTGCCATTAAAATAATCTGTGTTAAGTCTGGCAGCATCTTTTTTGTCGTTATCAATCAATATGGAAAACAGCAGATTAATCACAAAATAACATTCAATTTTCTGATCTTCAGAATATTCATCAAAATAATCGTCCAAGAATTCTTCAATGTCTTCAAGGGTTTCACCAAAATTTGCAATATCAATATTTTTTAGAACTTTTTCAATGTCAACAATATCGGAATATATTTCTTTTAATGGTGTCAGATTATTACTCAATAAATTTTCAATTTGTTTTTCGGCAATATTGATATTGTCTGATTCATTAGAGTTAAATTTTTCCAGATTGCCATGATGCTTTTTTATGATCATATAAGCGGCCATAGCCCATAACGATGACTCTGTTTTTTCAAGTATAATGTAATAACAAATTACTGCTGAGATAAAACCATGCCTGGTTAAAGGGCTCTTTTTTCGTTTTCCTATGATATAATCTTGGAAAAAAGAGGTGGCTTTGCCAAAATCATGAAACATCCCAATTAAAAAAGATATTTCAGTAAGCATCTTTTTTGAAATAAGATCAGGGCTGATATTAAGACGCATCTTATTTATCTGCTGTTTTGAAATATCAGCTACATTTTTAAGATGTTTCTGAAGTGATTTTTCAGGCAGACTTCCTTCCTCTGGGTGCGAAATCAACATGGTTTTATCCTTCATAAAACGAAATTATTTTTTCTCCAACCTTATAGCAATTCTTAAATAATCCAGATATTTTTTTTCCTGATTGTTCAAACAAAACCCTTTTTACTGTCTGTAATTCCCTTCCTTGTTGTTTGGATATCATTTGAACCGGCATTTGATCAATTACCATATGCACATCATCGCTATCACCTGAAATTGACGAAATATTTTCCTCAAGACATATGGAATCAATATAATCTGAAGATTCCATAAAAGAATTTTTATTTACTTCATAAATTTGGACATTATCAACCCTGGCAATAAACTGTCTTTGCCCAAGATAGACCCCATATCCTAAATTTCCTTCAAGAAGTCTTTTTTCAATTTCATCAATAAATTTTACTGAATCTTCGGTAATTGCTCCAACATAAATCGTATACCCAATCCTCCCTTTTTTTGCCATAAGCAGTTCAAGCTTGCATTGAGAATGCATATTTATTTTACCTTTACCCTTGAATAAAAGTTTATAATACTCAGGGTGCAGATAATTTATGCTCTGCATCTGTTTTGTAATGGCTGTACCGGACGATACTGCCACCGAAATTTTAATTTTTTCAGGAGAGAACAGATCATAATATCTGTCCCTCTCACACTCCATAATTGATGCAATCATCCCTGTTATCACTGTTCTTGGAGGCACAAGGTAAGATAAAGAAGACGAGTTGGTATAAAATTTCCTGAAGTGAGCAAATTTCCCGTAAATTTTAAACTTTAAAATCTTCAAAATATTTTTGTTCATAATATGCCTTTATTCTTCAAGTGGTTTTATTTTTTGCATTTTATCCTTAAAATTTTCCTCCACCTTACTCCAACCATTTATTTGTAATCTCTCATCTTTCCAGTAATGAACAGATTTGATTCTATTAGAAAAATTTTTTAAATATTCTGCAAAATCAACGATATTAATTTCAAAATTATCTATAGACCTGACAGTAAGCTCATCTTCAGATTCAAATTTTATATACTCCCGCAAATCGTTTAAAAATGTTTTATTATCTGAAAATTCAATTCTTAAATACAGCCTGGGAGTCTGCCCTATTTTTGATCTGGTTCTGCAAAATGGAATGGCATTTATCATCGCTTTATCAAAAATTTTAATATCTTCATCTGACAATCCTGTTCCTTTTGCTGTATTGGCATTGATTGCGCCATTGAAAGCAATAACGGAATATATAGTGGACCCCAAAAATGAGACAGTGTGTTAAGGTGTGTTTCCAAGAAAAAAAGGAGGCACAAAATGAGC
>JADFUO010000327.1 GCA_015222115.1 Bacteroidota bacterium
ATTTAAAACAGTTAAACCCGGCAACATTGTTGATATTGAATTAGATGTTCGTGCTGCCCGTGATTTCGGCGGTGCAAATGTTGTTAAAAATATTAAAGATAATAACTTAGGTATTGATGATGTATCAAAGACTTTTTTTACATTTGATTGTAACCCGACAGGTTCCGACCAGAAATATGCTATCAATCAGCAAATCATAAGAATATTTGCCCGTAAGCACGGAATAAAAGTTTTTGATATTGATAACGGAATAGGTACACACACAATGATGGCAGAAGGTCTTGCATATTCTGGAACAACGGCCGTTACTACCGATTCGCATGCAAATATTTTAGGAGCTATCGGTGCTTTCGGGCAGGGAATGGGCGATAAGGATATTGCTGCTGCATTTAGCAATGGAAAAGTCTGGTTTAAAGTTCCAAAATCCCTTAAGATAAATTTTGTTGGCAAACGTCCGGAAAATGTTTCAGCCAAAGATATTGTTTTAAATCTGTTGAATATTTTCGGGGCAAACACACTGCTTGGTTATTCAGTTGAAATTTATGGTGATGAAGCCGATAAATTAACACTTGACGAAAGAATTACAATTGCCTCCATGGGAACTGAAATGGGAGCTATCATCATTCTTTTCACTCCCAACGAGAAAATAATGAAATACAGTGAGGAAAAAACAGGACGCAAGTTAAAGTTAGTTAAAGCAGATGAAAATGCTGAATATGAAAAAGTTTATGATATTGACATGAGCAAGTTCGTTCCTATGGTTTCCCGCCCTGGTAAACCACATGATACGGTTAACATTGAAGAAGAAAAAAAGATTAAAATTGATTCTGCATTTATTGGTAGTTGTACCAACGGACGTATTGAAGATATGCGTGTTGTGGCACAAGCATTGAAAGGTAAAAAAGTTGCTCCCGGAGTTGTGCTTAAGATTGTTCCCGCTACTGATGAAGTCTGGAAACAGTGCCTTGACGAAGGTTTGATAGATATTTTCAAGGAAGCCGGAGCATTGGTTTCAAATGCAGGATGTGCAGGTTGTGCTGCCGGTCAAGTTGGACAAAACGGACCAGGCGAAATAACCATCAGCACAGGTAACCGTAATTTTCCGGGTAAACAAGGCAAAGGTAGTGTTTACCTTGCCTCACCCGAATCAACTGTTGCTTCGGCTATTGCCGGTTATATTACATCAATTGATGATATTCCTGAAAAACCTGCAACATTTTCATCTGAAATACAAAAAGAAAAATATAAAAAAACCACAAAAGAAAAAACCGAATACCCACAAAAGCCAACTATCGTTGAAGGTCGTATATGGTACATCAAAGAAGATAATATTGATACTGATATGATATTTCATAACCGCTACCTTGCCATCACCGATATTAACGAAATGGGGCAATATACATTTGATAATTTAAAAGGTTATGAAGACTTTTCAAAGAAAGCAAACCCCAGCGATATTATTGTGATTCAGAAAAATTTTGGTAGCGGAAGTTCCCGCCAGCAAGCGGTTGACTGTTTTAAAGCACTGGGTATTCAAGCAATATTAGCTGAATCATTCGGAGCTATTTATGAACGTAATGCAATTAATGCCGCCTTTCCGATTATGACTTATAAATCAATAAAAGAATTGGAACTAAAGAACGGTGATATTATCCGTGCAAATTTTGAATCCGGTGTTATCACTAACATCTCAAACGGAAAATACGTACAGGGAGAAAAATTTTCAGAAGTGCAATTAGAGATTTATCAGAATGGGGGATTGTTTTAATTTCTGCAATAACTGCCGCTATTATCGGAATAATATTTTTTTTACCTAGAATAATATTTGTTCTTTAAAACCAGTATTTTTATGATCTTAATTATTGATAGCGGTTCTTCAAAAGCCGATTGGGTTTTAATAAAAGATAAATTAAAATTCAAACAAATACAGACAGAAGGTTTTAATCCGTATTACTTTGATTTTAACGAATTAAAAAAAATACTGAAAAAACATATTACTCCAAATATAAATCCTGAAACTGTTGATGAAATTTATTTTTACGGTGCAGGTTGTTCCACCGAAAATAAACGTAATATTATCAACAATGTTCTAAGTAATGTTTTCACAAATACAAAAATCAATATTAATCATGACCTCTTAGGTGCTGCCAGGGCCTTGTTTGGAAGGAGTGAAGGAATTGCCTGTATTCTCGGAACAGGTTCAAATTCCTGTTATTATGATGGTAATAAGATTGTTGAAAATGTTCCTTCATTAGGTTATTTATTTGGAGATGAAGGCAGTGGCACTTATATGGGTAAAATATTTCTTACAAATTACCTGAAAAATAAAATTCCTGAAAATTTAAAACTTAAGTTTGATAAAAAATTTAAACTTTCGCTGGAGCAAATTCTTGATAATGTTTATAATTATTCAAAGCCCAACCGGTTTATTTCATCATTTAGTAAATTTTTATCTGAAAATATTTCCGAGCCGTTTGTAAAAAATTTAGTTAGGGATTCGTTCATGGAGTTTTTTTCAGAACAGGTATGTAAATATTCAAAATATTCGCAAGTGCCGGTTAGTTTTATTGGCACTGTGGCATTTATATATGAAAATATATTAAGAGAAGCAGCACAGGAAATAGGAATATCAATTCAATCAATTGAGAAGAATCCTGTAAATGGATTAATTAAATTTCATATATCTGAAGAAAAGCAAAAGTATAGTAGAAATTAATTAAACAGTTGCGTGTTGCCAATTCCTGTTTTCCACATTGGGACACCTTAAACACAAATATTTATTAAGGATTTTTTTAATTGTTTTTTTGGCTTGAACCAAAAGAACCAAAAGTTCAAGACTTCTTAGAATTCCCATAAGAATCTCTAAGCAGCAATAAAACCCCGC
>JADFUO010000328.1 GCA_015222115.1 Bacteroidota bacterium
AGACAAAAAATGCGAAATCATTTGTCCATGTGAAATTCTTGACTCCTCAGCCTCAGCCTTAGCCTTAGCCTTTATTCATTATTAAGTTATTAATCTGATTACCAATTATATTTTTCAGAGAACCTTATCTCCTAAAAAAGTTTCTTAAAATCAGCCCCAGTCGGATTCTGGAATATTCTCAGATCAAATTGTGGTACTACAGATAAAACATGATCAAAAATATCTGATTGTATATCTTCATATTTTGCCCATTCCTGTATTTTGCTGAAAACATAAATTTGAATAGGAATGCCAAACTCGGTTGGCTGAAGCTGCCTGACTAAAAATGTCATTGTATCACTGATTTTTGAATTATGATGGAGATAGGATTTTAAATAAGCTCTGAATATACCGAGGTTGGTTTGTCTTCGTCCGTTAACCAAAACCGAATTATCAATATTATATTTAGTATTATATTCTTCAATTTCTTTATTTTTTTTATCAATATAATCCGAAACGAACTGAAATTTTCTAAAACGTTCAAGCATTTCCGGTGTGCAGAATTTAACGCTTTCCATATCAATATTTATTGAACGTTTTATTCTTCTGCCGCCCGATTCTTCCATGCCACGCCAGTTTTGAAAATAATCTGTTATCATAGCATAGGTTGGGATGGTCGTGATTGTTTTATCCCAGTTTTGAACTTTTACACTTGTGAGTGAAATATCAATTACAGTTCCGTCGGCTCCGTATTTGTGCATTGCAATCCAATCGCCTATTCTTACCATGTTATTTGAGGTTAGCTGTATTCCTCCGACAAATCCCAAAATAGGGTCTTTAAAAACCAGCATTAATATTGCAGAGAATGCACCGAATCCGGCAAGCCAGCCAAAACTTGATTCTCCGAGAAGTATTGAAATGATAAATACTGTGGCAAAAATATAAAGAATCATTTTTGCTACCTGCAAATAACCTTTTATGGGTTTTGATTTTGAGATTTCAAAATTTTGATAAATATGATGCAGTGCATTTAAAAAAGAATTAATTGCAGAAACACTAACCGCCACCATTAAAATTTGTAATGTTTTTTGAACAATTTTAATTGTAATTGAATAATCGGCAAGCAGGTATGGTATAAAAAAGTTTACAATTAATAAAGGTATAAGATACGATATCCTGGTAAGGACTTTTCGTTCCATCAAAATATCATCCCATTTGTTTTTTGTTCGTTTAACAAAAGCGTGAACTATCTTTATCAGAATTTTTTTTACGAGAAAATAAACAATAAAACTTAAGAAAACTATTAAAATTAAACCTGCATAATCTTCAATTATTTTTGCAGAATGTTCTGATATACCGAGTTGAATTAACCACTCTTTAAATAAGTTAGATAAATATTTAAACATTTCAAAATAATTTTAATGACTAATTTTATTTAATATTTTGATTATTCCTCCGGAGCAAACATCGGATCCCATGGCGGAAGTTTGATTGCTTTTTGTTCTAAGATTTTTAAAGTTTTTTTATCAATATATTTTTTATTGATCACAAGCCGGAACAAATATTCGGCAAACCATTCATCTGTCATCGTTAAATAACCTTTATTGCATCTTTCAACTCCCCAACTGTTTTCAAGAAGCCATTTATCAATTTTTTCGTTTTCGTCAATATTTAATCCGATAAGAGCCATACCGTGTGTTGAGCTGCTTTCAAAAGTTTGAATACGCTGCTTTTTGTCCATGCCGAATTTTACTCCCATCAAATCATCATAATCAAAGTTATTAATGTCAAGAGTGCCATAAGTAGAATTAAGTTGCTTGCCCACATCACATGAAAAATACATTGCTGTACTATCCAAAATTGAAACTTTTGCGAATTCCTTAATTTTATCAATAGGCAGATTGATATATTTCCAGTTATAACCTTCATACATACTTCTATCGTATTCAATTTCATAAAGTTGATTATAAGGTCGTGAAGGGTCATTCATGAACATAACAAAATCTTTCAGGTTAATACCAATAGTTTCCTCATAAAATTGTTTTGGTGTATAAGTTTTCCGCTCGCCGACTTTATCATTTTTATTTTTATATTGCCAGGTAAATTCGCTTGGTGGTTCGCCAAGGTTTAATACAAGCATTCTGTAAATTTCGGAAAGCATCTCAATTTTTCGTTTTTGGATTAATTCTGTTTCAGCTTTATTCTGATACATTTCTCTTAATTCCATTCCGTCTTCTTTTAATTTTCTGCGAATCAGTCGCGACATCATACTTGTGTTTTCGCTTTGAAAGGTTTCGGGCATAACGGATTTAGGGACAACACCGTATTTTTCAACAATATCGGCAAATGTTGTCCACTGTCCACCATCATTTATCGGGTGCTTGAACAGCCAGACAACAGTCCGGTCATCCATAGGTTTATCGCTTGTGGCAATGATTGCCTCAAGAAATAGATTTGATTTTTCAAGTTGGTCCCAGAAAAATGAATAGTTATGTGAGAAATCAAAATCAGGTAAATTATATTTATCAATAATAACAGGACGTATGGTGTTTAATCCTGTAAACAGCCAGCAGCGACCTGTTGATTTTTGATTGGTTATACCGGTGGTTTTTACTTTGTTTGAAAAATAATGATTGACCTTTCCGGTATTTTCCCTGTTAAGTGCCAACTTTTTTATATCATTATTTGTTACTGCATTGATTAATGCACGTGTATCTGCATTGTTTTCAACGGATTTTTTTATTTCTTTCAGAACAGCATCAGATATTCCACACTCTTCAAAATCTTGGCTAAAGCTGATAATTGCTATTATTGAAAATAAAATACTTAATGTTAAAATTTTAAATGTTTTCATATAATTGCAAAGGTATAAAATACTTACTAAACAATCAATTTTTGATTTATAGAAATATTAAGACCTTTGCAAAACTCATCTTTTCCTCCATTTTTTCGTTAAAATCCTCTTCAAAATCCTCATCCGTACGGACTGCGGTTTTTCATCGAATTTTGCCTCAATCTGAAATAAAATC
>JADFUO010000329.1 GCA_015222115.1 Bacteroidota bacterium
AAATATTATATTTGTGACATCTTTTTAATAATAATAACACTATGCAAGTAAAAAGATTTGGAGTTTCACTTGAAGAGGATTTATTAAATTCATTAGATGAATTGGTTAAAAATAACCGGTTTCCTAATCGTTCACAGGCAATAAGATTTTTAATAAAGAAAAATCTTGTTGAAGATAAATGGGAAGGAAATGAACAAGTAGCCGGAGTAATTGTTTTGGTTTACGACCATCATAAAAGAGACCTCCAAAACAAGTCAACTGATGTTCAGCATAATTTTCATGATCTGATATTATCAGTTCAACATGTTCATTTAGATCATAATAATTGTCTGGAAACAATTGCAGTTAAAGGAAAAGCTCAGGAGTTAACTGCTTTGGCAAATAAACTAATTGCTTTAAAAGGCATAAAACACGGCAAGCTTGTAATGAGTGCTGCCGGATAATTTTTTTTAACATAAGGGTAACACGAAATTGAAATAGGTATTACAGTTGTTACGAATTACGATTTACCCATACGGGCTTGCTTCGCTTCGCGGATTACGAAAAAAAATCGTAATTCGTAAGCCGTAATCCGTAAATAAATTACATGCAAATGGTATCATTTAATAGAATAATAAACACACTTCTTTTATCAATCCTGATATTACTGTTATTAGGATGTGGAACAAAATTCAAAAATGATATTAAATCAGATTACAGGTCGATAAAAGATATGTCGGGAAGGACAGTTCAAATCCCCTCCGAAATCAAGAGTATAATCGCATTAAAACCGGGTGCTTTAAGATTTGTAACTTACCTTGATGCTGCTGATAAAGTTATTGGTATAGAAGGGCACGAAAAAAGGAGGAAAGTTCCATACCTGATGGCACACCCAGAACTTAGAGACCTGCCTTTAATTGGCACCGGCAACATTGCTGAACCTGAATTAATCACTGCACTTAATCCTGATTTGATTATCTGCACTTATACAACAGCCGGCAAAGCTGATGACTTGCAAAATAAAACCGGCATTCCCGTTTTTATCATAAACTACGGCGATTTTAATGAAAATATTGATACTGTGTTTTCAGCTTTAAGTCTGATGGGTAAAGTGCTGAAAAAAGAGGAGCGGGCTGACAGTCTCATTACATATATTAAATTTTTAATATCCGACCTTAACGAAAGAACAAGGGAAACATCTGAAAATAATGACATATCGGTTTATATATGCGGAATTGCTTATAAAGGTTCGCATGGATTAAATTCAACAGAACCTCATTATGCACCGTTTGCTTTTGTTAATGCAGGCAATATTGCTTCATATCTTGGTGAAGTTACAAGTTCTCCAAGAGCATGGCTGGAAAATGCTTTTATTGATAAAGAACAAATCATTAAATGGAACCCTGATAAAATATTTTTAGATGCTTCAGGAAAAACATTGCTTAACAAGGATTTAAGTAACGAATCACCTTTTTATCATACTTTGGATGCAATAAAAAATTGCGAATTATATGTTGTTATGCCGCACAACTGGTACACAATAAATTATGCTACTGTTCTTTGCAATGCCTATTTTGTTGGAAAGGTTTTAAATGAGGAAAATTTCAGTGATATAGAAATTAAAAATAAGGCCGATGAAATCTATACTTACTTTCTTGGGAAACCTGTTTATGAGCAGATGAAAGAAAAATACGGAGCTTACAGGAAATTAGATACAAATTCTTTATAAGCTTTTAGAAAATGAATGTATACAGTATAAATCTAATTAATTTTAAATTCAAGACCTTATACTTTATTAAAATTTATGTAAGCGTTTACAGAATGCTGAAATTGGAAATTGGAAATTAGAAATTAGAAAAAAATGAAAAGAGTTTACGAAATAGAGGTTTACAAACTATCGGAAGAATTGTCTGATTTGGTTTGGTGCGATTTTGACAAGTGGAACAAAAAGGTTCAAAATAATAATTGAAAAACTTGGTCCAAAATTGAATGCGTTTATCAACAGCACAAAAATATGATAACATAAATTTCCAATTTC
>JADFUO010000330.1 GCA_015222115.1 Bacteroidota bacterium
GTTTTATTGGTACCAACCGATTTTTCGGAAGTATGTGCCAATGCAATTAAACAAGCTGCCGGAACAGCAAAATATTTAAATTTCAAATTGTGCATTTTACACGTTATTGATAAAATCACAAAAGCAGATTTAAAAAAGAAAAACTTAGGAAAAGAATATATTATTGAAAAATTAAATAATATTGCTGATGAAGTAATAAAAGAGTATAATATTGAAGTTGAAACAATTGCCCGGGAAGGTAATATTTTTACAACTATCAGTGATGTTTCTAAAGATATTGGTGCGTATTTTATATATCTCGGCACCCATGGTAAAATTGGAATGCAAAAAGTTACCGGAAGTTTCGCACTTAAAGTTGTTACAAGTTCAAATGTGCCGGTTATTATAGTTCAGAAACGAATTTTTGAAAAAGGATACAATAACATAGTTTTACCGATTACAAGTGATTGGGGACCATGGGAAAAAACCAAATGGGCTGCTTTAATTGCACAAAAGTTTAATGCCAAAATTAATATTTTTCAATTAGAAGGTGAAAAGATTGATGATGCAGTACTATTAATTACCGAACACTTCAAAGCAAATGATATAGATTTTTCAATCAAGATTGCTGAAAAAACAACTAATTTTTCAAAACAGGTAATTGATTATGCAACATCAATTAATTCGGAAATGATTATGATTATGACAAATCCTGATAAAGGTTTGAAAAAATATATTTTGGGAAGCTATGATGAAGATATGATTTTTAATACTTCACAAATACCTGTTATGTGTATTAACCCGCGTGATGTTAACTGGAAAAAGATTATTTCAAGATAATTTAATTAAATATGAAAGAAGAATTAAATGATATTATTTTAGTACCGACAGATTTTTCAGAAGTTTGTCAAAACGCTATTGATCACGGGGTTGAAATAGCCGAATATCTTAATTATAAAGTTTGTTTGTTGCACGTAATAAACCGTGAAACAAAAACTCAACTGAAAAAAGAACAAAAGAGCGTTGAAGCGATTGAAAAAAAGCTCAAAGCCGTTGCTGATAAAATTTATGAGAAAACAAAGGTTGAAGTTGAATATTTATATAAAGAAGGAAGTATTTTTAATATAATTCATAAAACAGCTTCTGATATTAAGGCACAACTAATAATTTTAGGTACACATGGAAAAAAGGGACTTCAGCATCTGTTTGGAAGCTTCGCTTTAAAAGTTATAACAAATGCTCCGGTGCCGACAATCGTGGTTCAAAAACGTGCTTTTGGAGATGGATATAAAAATATTGTGTTCCCTATTAATGATTTTACCGAAGCAAGGCAAAAGCTGAACTGGGCAATTCATATTGGGAAAAAATTCAATTCAAAAATTCATATTTTCCAGCAAGAGCAAACCGATCCCGGACTCTTAAGCAGAATCAAGATCATAACAAAACAAATTGAAGAAGCGTTTAACAAATATGATGTTGATTATAATCTTGTTAAAGCGGAAAAAAAAGCAAATTTCACAAAACAATTATTAACTTATGCTGTTCAAAATAATGCTGATTTAATAATGATAATGACCGGGCCTGATATGTATTCACCTGATTTTGATTTAGGACTATGGGATGAAAAAATAATGTTCAACCAGGCACAGATTCCTGTAATGTGTATAAATCCTGTGGAATGTGGCTCGGTATATTATGAATATATTACTTTGATTTAATATTTTTTTATAAATAAATTTCCTAAAAAGCCGGTAATTATTTGCCGGCTTTTTTTAATGTGTTATTTTTGTATTCTAATAAGATAATAAACGGATTCCCATTATAAGTGGATTTAATTTTAAACATGTAAAAAATTTATTTACTTTTATCCCATACGGGTTTGCTTTGCTTCACTTTTTACTTTCGACCAACGGGAGTCCGTATGGATATCTTTTGTCATAACTAAAACTTACATGCAGATATTAAAAAAATATTGGAATGAAAAGCCATTAACTGTAATTCTTCTTGCAGCAATATTTTTCAGATTGATAGCAGTAATTTTTTCAAAAGGTTTCGGAATGCACGACGACCACTTTTTAGTGATTGAAGCTGCACAATCCTGGGTTGACGGAATGGATTATAACAACTGGCTCCCTGGAAGTAAAGGTAATACAGGGCCAACCGGACATAGTTTTTTTTATGTTGGATTACATTACCTGCTTTTATCTTTTATTGATTTTATTGGGATTAATGACCCGCAATTTAAAATGTTTATTGTGCGGTTTTTACATGCTGTTTTTTCACTCCTGACAGTTATTCTCGGTTATAAAATCACAGCAAAACTTTATGATAAAAACTCTGCGAAAACTGTTGGATTGTTGCTTGCTATCCTTTGGTTCATGCCGTTCTTAAGTGTCCGTAATCTTGTAGAAGTAACTTGTATTCCTTTTGTATTATATGGAATCTGGATATTAATTTCATACAAAACAAACAAAATCATTTTTTTTAGTTTATTTGCAGGTTTTGTTTTAGGTCTGGCATTTTCCATCAGATACCAAACAATAATATTTACAGGAGGAGTTGGCTTAGCTTTATTGATCCAAAAAAAATGGAAGGAAGCAATCGGATTGGGAGTTGGATTTGCTATATCTGTATTCCTTATTCAGGGAATTATTGATATCTTTATTTGGGGTTATCCTTTTGCCGAGCTTAACGAATATATCAGGTATAATGTTGAAAATGCATATAATTATAACATAATTGCATGGTATAGTTATTTGTTATTGATATTGGGAATTTTAATACCACCTGTCAGTTTCTTCTTATTTTACGGATTTCTCAGAACGTGGAAAAAACATTTTCTTATTTTCCTGCCAACAATATTATTTCTTGTTTTTCATTCATATTTCCCAAACAAACAGGAACGTCTTATCTTACCGATAATACCTTTTATTATTATACTTGGAATTGTAGGATGGAATAAATTTGTTGAAAAATCAAAGTTCTGGAACAGGAATAAAAAATTATTAAAAGCTTGCTGGATATTTTTCTGGACAATAAATTTGATCTTATTGCCGGTTATATCAACAATGTATTCAAAAAAAGCACGGGTTGAATCAATGGTTTATCTTTCAAAATATGAAAATATAAAATATATTTTACTTGAAGACACAAATAATGATAATGCAAAAATTTGCCCGAGATTCTATTTAAATCAGTGGAGTGGTGAATACAGGGTAACACAACAAATATCTCTTAAAGTATATCCTGAAAAAATCTGGACGGAAAAAAATTCAGCTCCGGGATTTGTTTTGTTTTTTGAAGAAAAAAATATAAATAACCGTGTTAATTCAATTAAAACCGTTTTGCCGAATATTGAATACGAAGCAACCATTGAACCAGGTTTTGTTGATAATATTATGCACTGGCTTAACCCAATAAATGCAAATCAGATTATTTATATATACAGGAATACTGATATTTACCCAAATAAATTACCATAAATGAATTTATGAACAAAGAAGAAGCCAAAATAAAAATCAGGAAATTATCCGAAGAAATTGAAAAGCATAATTATAATTACTATGTTCTTTCAAATCCTGTGATCAGTGATTATGATTTTGATTTGCTTTTAGATGAACTAATTGACCTTGAAAAGCAATTTCCCGATCTGATTAAACCCGACTCCCCTACTCAACGTGTTGGCGGTGAAATTACAAAAGAATTCAAGCAGGTTACTCATAAGTATCCAATGCTTTCGCTTAGTAATACTTATTCTGAAGAAGAAGTCAGGGATTTTGAAAAAAGAGTTAAAAAAAATATCGGACAAAAAGTTGAGTACGTATGCGAACTAAAATACGATGGAGTTGCTATTTGTTTAATATACGAAAATGGTTTATTAACACAAGCAATAACACGGGGCGACGGAGTTCAGGGAGATGATGTAATTGCAAATGTTAAAACTATTAGAAGTATTCCTTTAAAATTACATGGTGATTTTCCTGATGAATTTGAGATAAGAGGAGAAATTTATTATCCTCATGATGGATTTAATAAACTTAATGATGACAGGATTGAAATTGGAGAAGATCCTTTTGCAAATCCGAGAAACGCTGCATCCGGAACATTAAAAATGCAGGATTCTGCCGAAGTAGCAAAACGCCCACTTGATTGCATTTTATATTATCTTTTAGGAGATAAACTTCCGAATAAAACACACTACAATAACTTACAGGATGCAAAAAAATGGGGATTTGAGATTTCAAAAAATATTGCTATCTGTAAAAACCCTGAAGAAATATTTGAGTTCATCAATGACTGGAATGAAGGACGAAAAAAACTTCCATTTGATATTGATGGTGTTGTTATCAAAGTAAATTCAATTGCTGAACAGGAAAAGCTCGGCTCAACTGCCAAATCACCGCGCTGGGCAATCGCATACAAATATAAGGCTGAAAGAGTTGTTACAAAGTTACTTTCAATTGATTACCAGGTTGGAAGAACCGGCGCTATAACACCGGTTGCAAATCTCAAACCTATTCTGTTAGCAGGAACCATTGTAAAACGTGCCTCTTTGCATAACGCCGATATTATTGCACAACTTGACGTTAGAATTAGTGATATGGTTTACGTTGAAAAAGGTGGTGAGATAATCCCGAAAATTATTGGAGTTGATATTTCAAAACGACCGGAAACAGCCGTAAAAGTTAAATTCATTTAAAATTGTCCCGAATGCGGAACTCAATTAGTAAGAAAAGAAGGCGAAGCA
>JADFUO010000331.1 GCA_015222115.1 Bacteroidota bacterium
ATCTTAAATATCCCGATACGCTCGTTCCTCGCTATCGGGATTAATTCGACTATGAAATTATAATGCGGCGGAGCCTTTTATAATTTCAGTCTCATTAACAATTCACCACATACCCCTTAATCTTATATAAAACCTCATCAGTAATTCCCTGAGGCACTTCGGCATAATGCATAAACTCAAGATTTGAAGTTGCCCTTCCTGATGTAATTGTTCTTAAGGTTGTGACATATCCGAACATTTCTACCAATGGTACTTTTGCATGTATTACCTGATTACCTATTTTTGAAACCATATCTTCAAGCTGTCCTCTTCTTTTATTCATATCGCTTGTAACTTCTCCGATATATTCATCCGGAGTGATAATTTCGGTTTTCATGATAGGTTCAAGTAAAACCTGTTTGGCTTTTTTACATGCATTTTTAAATGCCAGACCAGCTGCAATTTCAAACGATAATGAATCGGAATCAACACTATGGTATGATCCGTCAAGCAAACGAACTTTTAAATTATCCATCGGGAATCCTACTAACACTCCATTCATCATTGCAGACCTAAATCCTTTTTCAATTGCCGGAATATATTCTTTTGGAATTTTTCCACCCTTAACTTCATTTATAAATTGCAATCCCTTAATCCCTTCATCAGCAGGTGAAACTTCCACTAAAATATCAGCAAATTTGCCCCTGCCTCCTGTTTGTTTTTTATATATTTCTCTATGTTTAACAGTATCAACAATTGCTTCTTTATAAGCCACTTGTGGTATTCCCTGACTACAATCAATATTAAATTCTCTTTTTAACCTGTCAATTATTATTTCAAGGTGTAACTCACCCATACCATTAATAATTGTCTGCCCTGTTTCTTCATCAATTCTAACAGTAAAAGTAGGGTCTTCTTCAGCCAGTTTATTTAATGCAATACTCAGCTTATCAACTTCTTCCTGGGTTTTCGGTTCAATTGCCATACTGATCACCGGTTCAGGGAATAAAATTTTTCCAAGTACCAAAGGATGTTTGATATCTGTAAGCGAATCGCCTGTACGAATTAGTTTAAAACCGATAGCAGCACCAATATCACCTGCTTCAATTTTTTTCATAGGTTTTTGTTTATTTGCATGTATCTGCATGATACGGGCAATGCGCTCTTTTTTATTGGTATTTGTATTCAGCACATAAGAACCTGCATCCAGAGAACCAGAATAAACTCTGAAAAATGCTACTCTTCCAACATAAGGATCGGTAGTTATTTTAAATGCCAACGCACTGAATGGTTCTTTTGGGTCGGCTTTTCTAATTTCTTCTTTATTTGTATATGGATTTATTCCGGTAACGGGAGGGACATCAAGGGGGGATGGTAAAAATGCTGCTACTGCATCAATTAATCTCTGTACACCTTTATTTTTAAATGAGGAACCGCAAATAACAGGTGTAATTCTCATTTCAATAGTTGCTTTTCTAATAGCTGATATTATATCATCTTCTGATATTAATTCGGGATTTTCAAGAAATTTAACAAACAACTCATCGTTTTCTTCAGCAACACCTTCAATTAATTTTGTTCTGAATTCAAGCACAACTTCTTTGATCTCATCAGGCATATCAACTTCAAAAATTTTCGAACCTTTTGAATCGTCATCCCACACATAAGCTTTATTTTTTATAAGATCAACAATCCCCTGAAACAAATCTTCCGAACCAATAGGTATTTGAACCGGAATAGGATTGGCTTTTAATTTTTCTTTGATCTCAGAAACTACTTTGAAAAAATCGGCTCCTGCACGATCCATTTTATTAATGTAGCATATACGCGGAACATTATAGTGGTCGGCTTGTCTCCAAACGGTTTCGGATTGCGGTTCAACGCCACCGACAGCACAAAACAGGGCAACTGCTCCGTCAAGCACTCTCAACGACCTTTCAACTTCAACAGTGAAATCAACATGACCCGGAGTATCAATTATATTAATTTTGTATCGTTTGTTATTATAATCCCAAAAAACAGTTGTTGCTGCCGAAGTAATGGTAATGCCTCTTTCCTGCTCCTGTATCATCCAGTCCATTGTTGTAGTGCCATCGTGAACCTCCCCGAGCTTATAATTAACACCGGTATAATACAATATGCGCTCTGTAGTTGTGGTTTTACCCGCATCTATATGAGCCATAATGCCAATGTTTCTTGTATGTTCTAATTTTTCAGACATTGTTTGTATTATACCTTTTCTTATATTTTTTAAAATCTAAAATGAGAAAACGCTTTATTGGCTTCAGCCATCCTGTGAGTATCTTCTTTTTTCTTAAATGCAGAGCCTTCTTCTTTATACGCTGCAATAATTTCACCTGCTAATTTTTGTCCCATGCTTTTTTCATGGCGTTTTCGTGCATAATTCACCAAAGCTTTCATCCCGATAGACATTTTTCTTGATGGTCTGATCTCTGACGGGATCTGGAATGTAGCCCCACCAATTCTTCTGCTTCTCACTTCAACAGCTGGAGTAACATTTGCCAATGCTTTTTTCCAAACTTCCAATCCGTTCTCTTTTGTTTTTTCCGAAACAATATCAATTGCTTCGTAAAATATTTTAAATGAAAGGTCTTTCTTTCCTTGTAACATTATATTATTGATAAATTTTGTAACCAAAACATCATTATATTTTGGATCAGGAAGAATAGTTCTTTTTTTGGGTCTTGATTTCCTCATTTTATTATATTACAAATTAAGATTTTATTTTTTCTTAGGTCTTTTTGTGCCGTATTTTGATCTTCTTTGTGTTCTGCCTTCAACGCCGGAAGTATCCAGGGCGCCTCTTATAATATGGTATCTAACACCAGGAAGGTCTTTAACTCTTCCACCCCTGATCATAACAATTGAGTGTTCCTGCAAATTATGACCTTCGCCCGGAATGTAAGCATTAACCTCTTTTCCGTTGGTTAATCTAACTCTTGCAACTTTTCTCATTGCCGAATTCGGCTTTTTTGGTGTGGTTGTATAAACTCTCACACAAACGCCTCTTTTTTGAGGACATGAGTCTAATGCAGGCGCTTTGCTCTTGTCAGTTAATTTTTTTCGTCCCTTGCGAACTAATTGTTGTATTGTAGGCATATTAATTTTTTTTGTTTAATAAAAACGCCCTTTTATAAAGGTAAAATATCGTTTAACAATATCAAAATACTTTAAATTTATTGTGATCTGGAAAAATATAAGGAAAGATGTTAACGATTCAGACAATTTTCCCTGCAAATTTCAAATATAATTCTTGTAGTTTTTTCTTGCAGTTGAAACCTATATTTGTCTGTGTTTATCAGGTTCCTTAAGCTTTTCAACCAATTCAATAAATACACTTCTATTTTGGGGCTGCAAAGGTAAAAATTAATTTTACATTTCCAATATAATTTTATAAAAAATATTTATGATAATTTGGATATTTAAAAACAATTCTTATTTTTGTGTATTATAAAGAAAAATAATAAATGTACATTACATGAAGTACTTGGATTTAATGTACAATTATTAGAGTAAAAATTGTTTTTATAAATGAGTTAGCAGAAATGGAATCAATCCAAAAGTAAAACTTGAATAATTAAACAATTCTATTAATCTTTAAAAACCTATCACAATGAAAAACAAAACAACATTTACCAACAGTTTAGCTTTCTTTTTCCTTGTTTGTCTAATATTCAATAGTTGCACTCAAGGACCAATTGATGTAACTAGTGAAATTACGGAGGCTAATAAAGGATTTATGGAAGCATTTAACAGTGGTGACGCAAATGCATTAGCCAAGAATTACACAAGTAATGCAAAATTGTATCCTTCAAACAGTGATGTAATTGAAGGACAAGAAGCTATTGAAGGATTTTGGAATGCAGTCATGAATATGGGGATAAAAAAAGCCCTTTTAGAAACTGTAACTGCTGAAAGATTTGGAAATATTGCTATAGAAGAAGGCAGATATAAACTTTATGTTGAAGGAGACCAAATAGTCGATCAGGGTAAATACATTGTAACCTGGAAAAAAGAAGATGGGCAATGGAAACTTCACCTTGACATCTGGAACACAAGTAATCCTGCACCGCAGCCCAGGGCATCTTTAAATGACACCGTATGGGTAGTCTGGAATCGTATCAAAGCTGATAAAGTGTCACAGTTTGAGGATTTTAACTTTAATTACTTAGAACCGGCTGTGGCAGAGTATTATCCGCAGATGAGGAAAACAGTAAGGACGCTAAGACCTGTTGAACAAAACAAGGATGGAACATATACTTATTTTTATTTGATGGATCCTGGAATAAGCCCTGACGGATATGATATGACACTTCCTTTGACCGCTAAATATGGTGAGGAAAAAGCCGGTGAATATCTGAAAATGTTTAGGGATTGTTTAAAAGACGGGAAACAAGAATGGATAGTGACTGTTCAAACAGCTTGGTGACTTCTATTAAAATGGAAGATTCCACTTCCGCCAATATCAAATGTAAGTAAGTTGGGCGAAAATGCTAAATTTGAAACAAATCAATATAAAGAAACATAATAGCACTCTGATAACAATATAGTTCGGAATTCCCAGCCTACTCATATTTGAGTACCGTCAGACTGCGCAAAAACTATTAACAATATTTTCTTAACTAACTAATACAGAAAAAGGTTTGGAAACGGTTCTTGGAATCAATTGATGATAGGGAAAGTATGCACGATACATGGAAAGAGTAGCACAAGGTTTATTTAAAGACAAAAAAAGAACTAATTTTATATGGATTTGTAGTAAAAGATTTTGTTGTTGATATTAATGAGTTGATAAATTACCGCAAAGTGAGAGGAATAAAGAATAATGGAAAAGCCCGTTCACAATTTTTAACTAATAGATAATTTAATTAAAGAAGAACACATTCAAAAGGTAAAAGAGATTTTGACTCAATGGAATCCTTTGTGTGAACGAGCAAGCTAAATATCTGACCTTAATGACTATGAAATAGAAGCGGTGGATATAATATTCCACATTGATATTGAAGTTGATTCTAAAAAAACAAGAGATCTAAAAAAAAGAATTAGGATAATCGTGAAGAAGTGTTAAATGAGGCTTTCAATCTTTGGCTAACAGACAAGGACTGTGAGAAGCCCTCTGAGTTAATCTATTGTGTTTTGAATTGATAAAAAAGAAGCACGAAAACACAACAATGTGTATAGTGCTTTAAAACACGCCATACAACAAACGTTACAGGACATTCCCCACATCAGAGAAAATGATTAAATTCTATTGCAAACATCAAAAATGTAAAGAAAAGTAAGTACAATTTGATTAATTTAAGTAAGTAAATCTGATTTATATTATTTATGGAGCAGAAAGACTATTTATTAAGAGAAATTGAGAAAATCTCTTTATTATTAAAAATGATTTTCAATAAAATAGCTGGTAAGGAAAAGAGCTATGCACTCACAGTAGAAAATCAATTTGAAGAAGCAAAAGGATTACTGTTTCATGAAATCGGATTTGATATTGATATATTTTTATCAATTGAAAAATCAGAAACAGAACATTATATATCCAAATTTAATGGGATTAATGGCTCAAATATTGAATTATTGGCAGATATTTTAAAAGTAATGGGAATGAAAACAGATTCGGCAAAAACAAAAGAATATTTGGAGAGAGCATTGAAGTTATATGAGTTGTGTAATTCATTAGACAAAACTTTTTCATTTGACCGAGAAAGGAAAATTAACGAGATAAAAAACGTCCTGTAACAAATAAGGATTAAACGCTGAAGAATTGAGAAAAAGCAAGAGATAAATTTTTTGATA
>JADFUO010000332.1 GCA_015222115.1 Bacteroidota bacterium
GAATCGGATGGTAATGAATACCAAATAGCTGACGGATATCCATGTAAATTATTGACGGCTGAAGAAATCCGAAACTTTCCCAGTCCGCCGGCTCCAAATACTGATTGGTATGACTTCAAGGGATATTCCCGGAAATGTAAACCGTATAAAGATTATGCAATTTTTACTTCAAGTTTTCATCTAATTATGATAGATGCATGGGAGTTGCTTGCTCCTCAGGATGAAGCCTTAGTCATGTTTTATACTGAACAGGAACGAATGCACGCAGCTTTAGACCGGGTGAATGAATTCAATATTGAATATGTAACCAGTCTACTATCAACAAATGTTGATGTGCCGGAATATATATTTTTTAATGACGATCTTTGCAGCCAGGCAGGGGCCTATGATTAGTCCGGCATTGTTCGATGAATTTCAACTCCCCCGATTAAGGGCGATCTCTGATATTGTGCATAAATATGATCGCAAGATGGTATTGCATTGTTGTGGCAGCATTCGGGCATTCCTTCCCCATTTTATAAAAGCGGGTGTTGATATTTTACACCCTATTCAGCCCGGACTCCCGGGAAACGATATTTTTGAAATCAAAAAGGAATTTGGGAAGGATATCGTTCTTTTTAGTGGTTTGGATATGCAGGACATGATGCGAAGCGGAAAGCCTCAAGATATTTGTGATCATATCAAACGAATTGCAGATGGATTTTCAGAAGGCGGATTGATTTTTAATCTATTTCCGATGGAAGATATACCGGTAGAGAATATGCTTGCATTTCGTTCTGTATTTTTTGATGATTAACTAACTGTGAAATCATCAATCATAGATGATCATTATAACGGGCAGCTACTTTACAGATGTTTCTTATCATGATGTTCACTGCCCAAATGCAGAGGAAGGGTTTGATACGGTTATTAATTTTACAATTAATGAATTTTACACGGAAAAAGATATTGATGAAATGGGTCAGGCAGTGGAAAAAATTGCGGATTATTATGCGTGTTCCAATGACAACGGTACTGGAGGTGATGAAACTAACGGAATAGTGGAATAGTGGAATAGTGGAACGTTTGAGCAAACTTGTTTGCGAAAACCTCATAGCCTGTCCCGAACTTGATTCGGGAAGCGGGTTGTGGGAAGGATTGTGGGAGCTAATAATAATGGAAGAGTGGAAATAAAAAAATTATGATGCAGTGTTACGGGGACAATGATGCCATGTGAAGAGGCATTCAACCACTTAACCACACAACTTACTCAAATAAAACAAGCTCCGTACAAGCCCGGTGAAATTCGCAAGCTGAATGACGAAGGCATTAATTCACAGGGGAAGATTTGGAGTAATGAAAAAGCGTGTTAACTTGTTGGCAGCTAAAAAGTAAGGTTCAACGAAAGAATTAAGAATCATTAAGTAATTAATACCCTTGTAACTCTTTTTATTGACAAAGTTCTGAGGGGGGATAAAATTACCATCCTGGTCAAAGTTTTTCCAGGGCTTGTGCCAGGGGATAATACCTATTTCCATTTCTGCAAAAATTCTCTCGTTAATAATTTCATAGACTGATTTTGAATTTTTCATAAAGTTTGCCCCTGCCCTGGGGACTTGTATTGGCATCTGGCACGCTATTTAACATGGAAAGGTTCCAGCGGAGCGACTGATTTAACTCAATAGTGGAGAAAAAAAATACAAGCTGAACAGCCTGGAGATATTTTTTACTACCTTGAATTTATCAGGAGTGAAGCTAACTTTGTCTAAAGTTAAAGGCGTGAAAAGTAGAGCATTAAAAACAATAGGTAAAAAGATATATTAATCTAATTGTATGCGTTAGGGATTGAAACGGCTACCCCGCAGTGAAACGAGGAGTAATAGTGTAAAGCCCGGCCCAAAGGGCAACGCCCGAAATAAAATCTTCCGGACCTTCTTTAAAGTGGATATGGCCAATGCCGCTAGAATTGCCTAACGAATGGCTCGGGAAGATCATTATACAAAGAAGGCATAAATCTTAATTTTAAGCTGTTATATCATAAGTGTATGAAAATAGTATGCTTAAAATTGCTATCTTATGTATATATATTAAAAATCAAGCAAAAAAATTGCGGGCAAAACAAAGAAAGAAAAGAAAGACGCATAATATGCATTCTCATTTTTAAAAATCTTGGGGGTTTGTGAATATTCCTATCAAACATTGTTGTTACATCATGAATATTTTGGATTAAATTTAGCACAACATAGATTAATTTTAGAAAGGTAAAAAGATATGTTGAAAATTAGAAAGTTGCTATATATAGCAACTTTTTGTAATATAATGTGAAAAAAAAATGAAAAAACCGGTAACGTTTTTGCCTTTTTTGGTATTAATATATAAAGAGTACAACTAAATTGTTTACCACAAAATTCATTTATAATTAGTGGATTCATGACTTTTGAATAATGCTGGCTTAAAATTCAAAAATATCTTAATTTGCAAAAGCGATAAAACTAAATTTCATAAAAAATCAAGTTCCGGCAAAGCTACTGTTTGGCATGTATTTTGTATTTTTAAATAAACTCAGAAAAACTAAAACCGGAAAAATGAAAGCAATATTTAAAAAAACAGCTCTATGCGGAATAATTGTTCTTACGGCTTTTAGCTGTGAGAAGGAAGAAGAAATATTACCTCCTAACCAGGCCAAAGGAAGAATAATTGAAACTTTTAGAATGTGCTACGGATATTGGGTAATGATTGAAGTGGAAAATCCCAAAGGAATTGGTGAAGCTGCATTACCGAGAAATGAAGAGCCATGGAAGAATTATAAAAATGCTATTGGAGTTCCATATTTTGATAGAATACCGGAACTTAATACAAAAGCCCCTGATTCCATTGGAACTTGGTTGCATTTTGAATACAGGGAGCTTACTAATGAAGAACATCATAGCAATATTTTTGTGGATACATCATTTCATGGTATCTGCTTTACAAATATTATCTCTCCCAATGCTACTCGTTATATAATTACAAAAATTATTGATTACCATTAAACAATTAAGAAAATGAAAAGGATAATTATTACGACAATTTTTTTAGCAATAAGTTTATTTACTTTTGCACAAAGTAATTATTACTGGTCTGCAGGTAAAAAACACTATTTAAAGGAAAACCCAAGCGTTTTTATTGTAAAATTTGCGGATAAAGAAAAAATGCCGGATGTCCAAAAAGAACTACAGAGTAAACAGGATATAGAGTATGTTACCTCGATAAAAGACAATTTAGGCATGATTGTCTCAAGGGATGGTATTGATTTAACTACTGATAAACTTAAAGCTTATGACGAATTAGAAAATGCCATGCCTGCATATAGATTTGGCAACCTTCCTTTTTATCTTACCGGCGAAATTCTTTTACAACCCAAATCGGGGATATCAATATCTAAAATTCTTGAATTTATTGACAATAAAGCTAAGGTTAAGCGCAAAACGAAGTATAATACTTTTATTCTGGAAACCGGGCATTGGGACAAACTGATGGAATACTCAAACCGGATATATGAAAGCGGTTTGGTAATATATTGTCACCCCAATTTTATTGCACCCGTTGAGACAACAATAGACCCTCTTTATAGCGATCAATATAACC
>JADFUO010000333.1 GCA_015222115.1 Bacteroidota bacterium
GATAAATGCATTTACTGCGGAAAATGTGCCGAATATTGTGCTTATAATGCAATTATTTTTGTTAAATCAATTCCTTATATTGCTGTAATGGAAGATTTGTGCCATGGATGCGGAGCATGTTCTTATGCATGTGAAACTGAAGATGCTATTACAGAAAAAAATCATGTTCTTGGAACAGTTTCAAAATATAATATTTCTGATAAAACTGAGCTTATTGAAGGAAGGATTAAAGTTGGCAATGCACTTGCCGTTCCTGTGATTAAGGCAGTTAAAAAAGAATCTGAAAAAAATGCCCTTGTAATTTATGATTCACCCCCCGGTACTTCCTGCCCTGTTATTGAAACCGTTAATGATGTTGATTATGTGATTCTGGTAACCGAACCAACACCTTTTGGGGTTAATGATTTGAAACTGATGGTTGAAACTGTAAAAAAACTTGGAAAAAAAATGGGAGTGGTTGTCAACCGTGTTGGTTTGGGTTCGGATGATTTATATGATTACCTCAATGCTGAAAATATTGAGGTATTAATGAAGATACCTTTTGATAAAAAAATTGCAGGCATTTATTCCGAAGGGAAAATATTAGTTGATGAAATTCCCGGATTAAAACAGGAATTTATGGATTTGTTTAAAAAAATACACATTTAATTATAGATGAAACAAATAACAATAATTAGCGGAAAAGGAGGAACTGGAAAAACCAGCATTACTGCGGCTTTGGCTTCGGTAGCTGAAAATGCTGTTATAGCCGATTGTGATGTTGATGCTGCTGATTTGTTTCTTGTATTAAAACCACAGATTTTATTTGAAAATAAGTATTTGGGAGGAAAGACTGCTGTAATTGATTATAGCAAATGTACAAATTGTGGAATATGTAAGGACCTGTGCAGGTTTGATGCAATAAATACTGTAGGTGACAGGATAACAATTTCTGAATTTTCTTGTGATGGCTGTGAACTATGCAAAAGAGTATGTCCCGAAGATGCTATTTCAATGATTCAGTCGGATAGCAGTCGCTGGTTTATTTCTGATTCTCGTTTTGGTCCAATGGTTTATGCACGATTGGGAATAGCGGAGGATAATTCTGGAAAGCTTGTTACCGTTGTCAGGGAAGAGGCAAAAAAAATTGCAAAAGCTAAAAACAGGGATTTTGTGATAATTGACGGACCTCCCGGAATAGGCTGTCCTGTAATAGCTTCCATCACCGGCGTTAATATTGCAATTATTGTTACTGAGCCAACACAGTCGGGTTTACATGATTTGAAAAGGGTTGTAGAACTTGTTAATAATTTTAGTATTAAAGCATTAATTATTTTAAATAAATTTGATTTGAATAAAGAAATGACTGAGGTAATTGAAAAATATTGCAAAAAAAACGATATTGAAATAATTGCATGGATTCCATTTAACAGGATATTTGTAGATGCTATGGTAAATCAGCAAACTATTGTTGAATACAATAAATTTTCAGAGTTAAGTAATATTATTCAATCAATCTGGAATAAAATTCAAAAATATACTGTTTAAATCTCATAGGATATTATTAATAATTTGGATCAGGCATTGGCGAAGGTATGATTAATGACTGATTCATTGCTTGTGAAAATAAAAAAAAATCCCGGAAATAAATATAAATTACTGATTTCATTAAAAAAAATTACTAATTTTATGGAATAAATTATTTTGATATACTACAATGAATATTAAGTCTTTAAGGATATTTATTTTTTTAATATTTATTTTACAAGTAATTATTTTTAACAAAGCAAATGCCCAAAAAGTAGCATTGGTCTTAAGCGGTGGAGGAGCAAAGGGAGTGGCACATGTTGGGGTTATAAAGGCATTGGAAGAAAATAATATCCCGATTGATTATATTGCAGGCACATCAATGGGTGCTTTAATCGGTGGGTTATATGCCAGTGGTTATTCACCTGAAGAAATTGAGAATTTTATATCATCCGATAACTTTAATAGGTGGGTACAAGGTATTATTAATGATAAATATGAATATTTTTTTAAAGAAGAAAGTCCGAATGCTTCATGGGTAAATTTTTCGTTTAATTATGAAAAAAATATTGAGTCCTTATTATCTGCCAATATTATCTTGCCTTTTGAGATGGATTTTATGTTTATGGAAATTTTTGCCGGTGCAAGTGCTGCTTCGGGGTATAATTTTGACAGTTTATATATTCCTTTCAGATGTGTGGCAGCAGATATTGATTCGAATAAGTCAATCGTTTTATCAAGTGGACATTTGGGAGATGCTATCAGGGCGTCTGCAACTTTTCCGTTTTATTTCAGACCTATAAAAATTAATGAGAAGTTGTTATTTGACGGCGGAATGTATAATAATTTCCCTTCTAACGTAGCGTATGAAGATTTTTCACCGGATATTATTATCGGAAGTAAAGCTTCAGGAAATTATAAATCTCCCAAACAGGATGATATTATTTCCCAGATACAAAACATGCTGATGGAAAAAACAGATTACAGCATTATTCCAGGAAAAGGTGTGCTGATAGAACCCCAAATGGGAGATATTGATAATGTGATTGATTTCAGCAATACCAAAGCATTTATTGATAGCGGGTACGTTGCAACAATAAGAAAAATGAATGAAATTTTTCAATTGATTAATCAACGAAGTAATCCAAAGCAGATTGAAGAAAAACGTAATAATTTTAATAAAAAAGAACCCCCGCTTATTATTGATTCAATATATATTAATGGATTGAAAAAAAACCAGTCATTTTATGTTAGCCGGCTATTAAAACACAAAGAAAAGCATATCACTATTAAAGAACTGAAACAGGAATATTTTAAGCTAATTGCCGACTATAATATAAAATATGTTTATCCTAATTTAAATTTTAATAAAGAAACAGGTTTTTATGATTTATATCTAGATATAAAAAAATCCGAAAATTTTATTGCCCAATTTGGCGGGAATATTTCATCAAATGCTATTAATGAAGCATTTTTTGGTTTAAATTACAGGTTTCTTGGAAAAAATGCTTTTTATATTAGTACAAATGCATATTTTGGAAGGTTTTATAGTTCGGTTAAATTAGAAACAAGACTTGATTTTCCAGCAAAATTACCGTATTTTATTGAAATGGATTTTACATATAATCATAAAGATTATTTTAAAAATACTACTTATTTTTTTGAAGATAAAGACCCATCGTTTTTAATCCAGAACGAAAGTCATTTAGCAATAAATACGGGAATACCATGTAGCAGTACTTCCAAGTTAGTTCTAAGTATAGCATCAGGAGAATTAAAAGATGAATACTACCAAACCAATTATTTTAGCCGTTTTGATACGACCGACATAACATATTTTGATTTTTTTACACCATCCATTTTATTTGAAATAAACTCCCTGAACAAAAAACAATATGCCAATAGCGGTGTTCGTTTATTGTTATCTCTAAGATATGTTTGGGGTAAGGAAAAAGGTATACCCGGTTCCACTTCTGTTAAAACAGATGAATTTGTTGCATATCATAATTTTTATCAGTTAAAGTTTATTTATGATAATTACTTTAAAACTTTAGGTAGTTTTAAATTTGGATTTTACGCCGAATTATTTTTATCAAATCAGGCATTATTTAATAATTACACAGCAAGTATATTATCTGCACCTGCTTTTCAGCCTATACCCGAAAGTAAATTTTTATTTCTTCCTAAATACAGGGCGCATAATTACGGAGCAGTCGGACTGAAAAATATTATCAAAATATACAAAAAAATTAATTTTAGAATTGAAGGGTATCTTTTTCAGCCGTATCGTTTAATAATTCAGGATCCGGATAATTTTGAGGCAGTTTATGGTAAGCCATTTTCAGACAGGTCGTATATAGCTTCGGCAGCATTCATATATCATAGCTTTTTGGGTCCCATTAGTATAAGTCTAAATTATTATGATCGCACAACTGACTCGTTTTCATTTATTGTTAATTTCGGGTATATAATTTTTAATAAATCCGTGTTTGATTAAATCTTTTCTAATTTATTCTGATTTTTTTTTTCAGGTATTAAAATATTACTATTTTTGCATTCCTTTTAATGTATGATGTCAGTAAAATCAGTATTTATATTGGTTTTGGTTGAATTCTAAAACAAAAATATTTTGTTTATGAATTTATATAAAAAGTATTGTTGAACTTAATCAGATTTCTGAATTTGCTTAAAGCAATTTTCGGGAAGAGAATTCTACATCTGTAAAAAAACAGAAGATATTATGAAAGAACAAGTCCTATTACCTGAAAAAAAGCAGGAAAAACAAGTAAAATTACTGGAAGAAAAAAAGCTTCCTGACAAAAAACAAAAAAAAACCGGAAAAAAATCAGAGGATAAAAATTTACCCGATATTGATTTAAAAGAAAAACCAGAAAAAGAGATTATTGAGGTTACTGATAAGAAAACAGGAACTAAGAAAACTGAAAAGCGTGAGAAGAAAAAACCCGTAAAATCTAAAAAGGAAACAAAATCTAAAAACGTAAAAACAGAAGGTCAGACAGATACTGATTCTGATAAAGGAATTGATAAAACTGAAGTAGCAGCAGAAGAAGTAGAGGCAGTAGCAGAAGAAGTAGCAGCAGCACCAGAAGCACAAGCTGCATCAATAGAAAAAGAAGAACCAACAGCAAGACCAGCAGTAGAAGAAGAAAAAAAACCGGAAGAGGTAATTGAAAATTATGAACAATTAACAAAGGAGCAGCTTGTTGAGTTATTGGAAGCAACGGTTAAGGAACCTGATGTTACTTCAATAAAAACAAAGATTGCACTGATTAAAGTAGCTTTCCTGAAAATCAATAAAATTGAAAAAGACCGTCAATTAGAAAAATATATAGCTGAAGGCGGAGTAGAAGAAGATTATTCGCCACCTGAAGACCAGTTGGAAGAAAGATTTAAACTATCCTTTAGTATATATAAACAAAATAAAGCCAAATATAACCAGGAGCAGGAAAAACTTAAACAGGATAACCTTGAGAAAAAGAAACAAATACTTGAAGAACTGAAAGTTTTGATAAGCTCTGAAGAAACCCTGAAAAAAACTTATGATGAGTTTAAAATCTTACAGGAAAGATGGAAAGAAATTGGTATGGTGCCACAGGGTGAAATTAATAACTTATGGCAGAGTTATCACTTTTTAGTTGAGAAATTCTTTGATAAAGTAAAAATAAATAAAGAACTCAGAGACCTTGACCTCAAAAAAAATCTTGAAAGTAAGATAAAACTTTGCGAAAAAACAGAAGAGCTTCTGCTTGAAACTTCTATCCTGAAATCGTTTAAACAGCTTCAGAAATACCACGAGGAATGGAAAGAGATAGGTCCTGTAGCTAATGACAAAAAGGATGAAATATGGGAACGATTTAAAGCAGCTACCGATAAAATTAATGAAAGACGACGCGAGCATTATGCGAAATTGTACGAAGATCAAAAAAATAATTATGAAGCAAAATCAGTATTATGCGATAAAGCTGAAAAATTAATCGCAATTGAGATTTCAAGTATTAAAGAATGGCAGGATCATACTGAGCAGATGAATGAATTGTTCAAAATTTGGAAAACAATAGGTCCTACACCCAAAAAACAAAACGACGAAATTTGGCAGCGTTTTAAATCATCCATGAATACTTTCTTTACAAATAAAAAAGAATATTTTGTAGAGATCAAGGAACAACAAGTAAACAACTACAACCTAAAAATAGATTTATGTGTTCAGGCGGAAGCTATGAAAAATAATACAGACTGGAAAAAAACCACACGTGAAATGATAAACCTTCAGAAAGAATGGAAAAATACAGGACCTGTTCCGAGAAAAAATTCCGATAAAATCTGGAAAAGATTCAGGGCTGCTTGTGATGAGTTTTTTAACAGTAAATCGGAATATTACGCGAATATTCAGGACCATGAAGTAAATAATCTGAAGTTAAAGCAAGAACTGATTCAAAAAGTAGAAGATTATAAGTTCGGTGAAGATAAAAAAGAAAATCTTAAAGTTATTAAGGAATTCCAACGTGAATGGATGGATATCGGACATGTGCCTATAAAGGAAAAAGAAAAGCTTCAAAATGAATTTCGTTTAGCTGTTGATAAACATCTTGATAATCTAAAAATCAGCTCTACAGAGATAAGTACGTTAAATTATAAGACAAGGATTGAAGCAATGAAAGATTCACAAAGTGTAAAAAACTTTATTTTTAAAGAGAGAAATTTCATTTCAAATAAGATCAGTAAACTTAGAGAAGATGTTAATTTATGGGAGAATAATATTGGGTTCCTTACCGACACAATAAATGCAAATATATTAAAGGCAGAATTTGAAAAGAAGATTAACAAAGCCAAACAAAACCTGACAAATTTTGAAGCTAAATTAAAAGTATTGGTTAATTTCAATAGGGAAAAAAATGAGAAAAAATAAAAAATTCTTGAATTTTTTATTTTTCTTTTTTTTATTGGGTTTTTTAATGCCAATAATTGTTAAAGACACTCATCACTTATATTGCCACCACAAACATTCTCACCACACATCTTATAAAGTAAAGAATTTTAATAAAGGCTGATTTAATATTTTCTTATTTTTGTTGATTATGGCAGGAAATACAACAGGTAAATTATTTTGTCTTACAACTTTTGGTGAGTCCCACGGAGAAGCAATCGGAGGAGTTATTGACGGCTGTCCGCCCGGATTGAAGATAGATATGGATTTTATTCAAAACGAATTGGAAAAGCGAAAACCCGGGCAATCATTCTTAACAACCAAACGGAAAGAAACCGATAAAGTTGAATTTCTTTCGGGTATATTCAATGGGAAAACAACCGGTGCACCAATTGGATTCATTATTAAAAATATTGATAAAAAAACCGAGGACTATGAATTTCTGAAGGATATTTACCGCCCGTCACATGCCGATTATACTTATGAAAAAAAATACGGAGTAAGAGATTACAGGGGAGGAGGCAGGGCTTCTGCACGAGAGACAGCCGCAAGAGTTGTTGGAGGTGCTGTTGCAAAAATATTTTTAAAAAATGCCGGGATTAAAATTTTTGCTTATGTTTCCAAGATAGGGAATATTGAATTGGAAAAGGATTATAAAGTTTTGGATTTTGAACAGATTGAAAAATCATTGGTTCGTTGCCCTGATAAAGAAACATCTGAAAAAATGATAGATCTGATAAAAAATATTAAAGATGAAGGCGATTCAATTGGCGGAATTATAAGCTGTGTTGTTCAGGGAGTTCCTGTTGGATTAGGCGAGCCGGTATTTGATAAATTACAAGCCGATCTGGCTAAAGCCATGATGAGTATTAATGCAGCCAAAGGTTTTGAATATGGTGCGGGTTTTAAAAGCTCCGGCAAAAAAGGTTCGGAACTTAACGACAGCTTTATTATTAAAGATGGGGAAATAATCACAAAAACAAATAACTCCGGTGGAATACAGGGAGGTATCTCCAATGGGCAGGATATTTATTTTAATGTTGCTTTTAAACCTGTTCCTACAATAAAAAAACAACAGCAAACCATTGATAAGAATGGTAAAAACATAGTATTTTCAGGCAAAGGCAGACATGATGTATGTATTGTTCCTCGTGCTGTTCCTATTGTTGAAGCTATGACTGCAATTGTTCTTGCAGATCATTTTTTACGTTTTAAGTTTTATTAGTTCAAGTTTAATCAATATTTAACCATCAAACCATCAAGCCATTGATGATTGCTTATATTCCTCAGCCTCAGCCTTTTCTAATTTTTCAACATTTCACTGACATTCTCTAAAGAGCCATCAACCTGTGCAGGTTTAATATTAAGTATCTCAACAAGTAAAGGATAAATATCAACATTATTAAAAGTCGGATGAAAATAATTTATTTTAAAAGCCGGTCCCATTGCGTAAAATATTGCGTGCATATCCGTGTTATCATTATCATAACCATGAGTTCCGCCTTCATAAGGTCTTTGTTTTTCCCATCTTACACTCCAACTGCTATCGGCAACTAAAATAAAGTCAAGTGTACGGGAATTTGTTCCATAATTTAATCTTTCAGGTAGTTTGCCATGCTCCCACACTTTAACATGCGGCATCAGATTTAAACAAATAAAAGCTGTATCATAATATTCATCTTTTGCATCAAGGCAATAAACAGGATTTCCACCTTTAATATGCTCAAACCAATCGGATTGTAAATATTCATCCAGAATTACATTTCTGTCAGTTGAGATATTACACATTCCATGATCTGAGGTTATTATAATATTTATTTTATCGGAGTAAGGAAGCTGTTCAACTTTATTAATAAAAACGCCAATAAGACTGTCAAGGTAAATAACAATTTTTTCAATTTCTTTGCTGTCAGGTCCGAAATCGTGACCCTTACTATCCGGTTCGTGAATATACCATAAAATCAGATGGGGGCGTTTATTTTCAGGAAGTTGCAGCCATGCTATCACACTATCAATTCTTTGTTCAAAAGGGAAATCATGGTCGTATCTTTTCCAATATGTAGGCCTGATTCCTTTTACCGGGGCTTCCGAGCCAACCCAAAAATATGAAGCAGAAGTTATACCCTGTTCTTCGGCTGTAACCCATATTGGTTCACCACCGTAGAAATTACTATTTTCAACTGCTTCCCTGTTTCCGATTGAATAATGTTTATCCATGTCAGGAGCATAAAAATTGTTTAAAACTATTCCATGGTGGTCGGGATAAAGCCCTGTTGCCATTGAATAATGGTTTGGGAATGTTTTTGTAGGAAAACATGGTTTTAACGATTTTGCTTTAACTCCTTTTGAAGCTATAAAATCAAGGTTTGGAGTTGAGATGCTATCGGGATAATCCCAACGGAAACCATCTACAGAAAGCATTACAACGTAAGGCTCTTCTTCTGTTTGCTTGGGCGTTTTACAGGAGAAAATAAATAATCCAAAGATTATTACTGTTAAACTTAAAAATATCCGGGCTTTTGTTTTCATTAGTTAAATTATTTTAGTGAGTTTTGAATTTACAATAATACAAAAAAAGCCACCCGTTTTTGGATGGCTTTCTTTAATATATTATCATTAATTAGAATGATATCTGCAGACCTGCATTAAATGTTCTTGGTAATCCTAAGAATACTTCAGCAGCGGCTGCACTGTGAGAATTTACACCACCTGCACCCATGTATGAATTAAACTCGCTGTTATCAACAGCATCCTGAATATATAAACTATTAAACAAATTGAAAATATGGACAAAAATTTGCACCTGGGTTTTACCTTTAAGAGGTAAGTTATATCCAAAATCAAAATCAAATACTGAATAAGCAGGAGTTTTCCAGCTTTGTGCTTTGTCATCTTTATCAATTCTGGTAGCAACATTCCAGTCAGCATAGAAATCAGCATAGTGCCTGTATGTCAATGACAGGAACATGCCTTTGATTGGGAATACTGTACCTGCCAAAGCGAATTGTGTTTGAGGAGCATCACCAGTCTTTAAATCTTTTGCATATACTGTAAAGGTTGTATCAACAGCGTCTTTTTCATATCTTTCCAGGGATGCTTTTGGATTGTTGGTATTTTTCCAGTTACCTACTGAAACTGCACCATCAAGTCTGATAAATTTGTTTGGCTGAATAGCGAAATCAGCTTCAATTCCCTGGTGAACAGCATTCAGATCATTGATAATAAATAATCCTTCATCATCAGTTAAGTCATAGTATGGGTCAGTAACAAGTCTGTTTTTCCAGTAGGTATGATAAAGGTTCAAATTGGCATTTACTTTTCCGTCAGTTGACCTGAAATTCAATCCTAACTCACCTGAGGTAAATGTTTCATTTGAAGGATCATCTAACAGCTCATGAGTTCTGTCGTTAATTGTTGCATCTAAGATCGGGACTCTGGAAACATAACCTGCATTACCATAAATAGATACAGCTTCAGAAACACGATAACTCAATCCACCCTTAAATTGATAACCACTAATCCAATCTGTTTCAAGAGTTAATTCGCCACCGGTTAAAGTATCTTTAATAAAATGATTAGCATGATTATATTTTACCATTGAGTAACCAATTGTTGCATAAGCAGTAATTAATTCAGTATGGTATTCGCCCTGGGCAAAAACACCGAGCCAGTCTACATTATTTGTGAAGTTATAAGCAATTTTGTCTCCAAGAGTAGCTTTTTTATTGGGATTGAATTCGTCTCCATTATCAATATAATATTGACCTCCTAACAAATCGCGTACTTCCCTGTAATGTTCAATTTCTGCTGTTCTCCAATCTATACCAAAGGTAGTTTTAAAGGTTTCTGACCATTCTACTTTTACTTTTGAAATGGCTCCTATTGTCCATTGGTTGTTACGACTGTTTCTAAGGACACCAACTGATTCTCCAAGTTCTCTATTAACAGGTTTTTTATCAATATATACCGTAGTTGAATCTCCTGAGTTAGCTTTAATAGTTTCATTCCAATCCCATGACCATGGTGATGGTCCGTAATAAAATTTCCATGTTGAATCTCCTACTCTGCCATTAGCATCCCTGCGGAATAATTTACCAATAGTCCCTGTTCCGCCACCTTTTCCGCCTGAGTAATAAACTGTAGTAAACTGGCTTACTTTTTCGTTCCACTGTGCATACCAGTTTAAATTTGCCAATGGTTTATGGAAGAAGTTTTCTCTTGAATTAAGGAAGGTTGAGGAATATCTGTCATGATCATTTTTGCCATTCCATGATTGTTTGCCATCGTAACTCGCCATAACAGGACTCCAGTTTTGGTTATATAATCTTCCTTGTTCATAGAATTTCTCAAAAGCCATAGTGTCATAACCCATTATACTTTTTGCATAATCTTGATCATAAGTAGCAATGTTTTGTTTGTAAATGTTCTGTCCGTGTTTTTGTGGAGCACCTATAGCATAAACTTCCAGACGGTGGTTTTTATTGATATTATAACTTGCTCCGAAATAGTAAGCCCATGCGTCTGTCCATGTAGCGTTAACTACACCACTGCCAACTTTACGAACAAAGCTTGCACTCATGGCAAATTTTTCGTCAATAAGGCCTGTGTGTGCTGTAATGGTTGATTTCATAAAGTTTCCAGACCCGGCTTCAAATCTGCCAATAACACCACCTTTCATTTCAGCAGGGCTTGTAATTACGTTCATGGTACCACCAATTGATGGTGTAGCAAGGTTTACAGCACTCAAACCTCTTTGCATCTGAATGGATGAGGTTGCATCAGCTATACCATCCCAATTTGACCAGTAAACCCAACCGTTTTCCATATCATTTATAGGCACACCATTAATCATAATGGCTACGTTTCTTTGGTTAAAACCCCTGACATTAATACGTGCGTCACCTGCACCACCACCCTGTGGGGTTGCATAAACACTTGGGGTAATGTTTAATATCAAAGGAATGTCACGTGAACCTAATCTGTCTTCAATCTCTTGATGAGTTATATTAGACATTGCAACAGGAGTTTCTCTTTCTTTGGCACGGTCTGCAATAATATTAATACCCGCTAGACCAATTGCACTTGGATCCAATAAAATAACACCAAGGTCGGTTGTTTTTCCATCAACAACATTGGCTTGTAATGTTTTTGTCTGATAACCTACATAAGAAACAACTATAGTTTTTTCGCCTGCTGTGGCTTCAAAAGTAAATTCACCGGCTAAATC
>JADFUO010000334.1 GCA_015222115.1 Bacteroidota bacterium
ATTAAACGGGTAATTCTTTAGTCCTTAGTGTGCCTTTGTGATATCCTTAGTGTATCCTTAGTGGTAAAAAAAGCCTATTTCAATCCTTGATTCGCATAAGTAACTAATCGCTGTTTAAATTAACAATGAAAACATTAAAATCAATAATCACATTATTAATTGTTTTAATCGGTTTTAATTTACAAGTTAATGCTCAGGAAACAGGGAAAATTACAGGAATAGTTTATGAAGACAAATCAAATAAAGTTATTCCTGATGTTGAGATAATACTTAACCCTCTGAAAACCGGAACAGTTACAGGGCACAATGGCAAATTTGCTTTTAACGATATTTTACCCGGCACTTATACAATAATTATTTCCCATATTGGATATATAAATCAATCAAAGAAGATAAAATTATCGGAAAATCAAATTTTGAACCTTACATTTTTTCTTGTACAGAAAGTTCAACAACTTGATGAATTTATAATAAAAGATGAATTTATAAATAATACTCCATACAAGATTGATCATATAGATATAATAAACATCAGAGAATCAGCAGTAAGTGACATTGGCGTCTATCTGCGGTCAACTCCAAATGTTTCGGGTATTCGCAAAGGCGGAACAAATATTGACCCTGTAATCAGAGGGTTTAAGTTTAGTCAGATAAATGTGCTGATTAATAATGGTATTAATATTGAAGGCGGATGCCCAAATCGTATGGACCCTGCTTCATCACATATTGACATTAATGACATCAGCGAAATCAAAATATTCAAAGGACCTTATGCACTAAGGTATGGACCTAACCTCGGGGGAGTTGTTAACATTAAAACATTGCAACCAAAACCCTATCCTGAGTTTCAAACTAAAATTACCGCTATTCAGGGCTTTGAAAGCAACTGGAATGGCAGCAAACAACACCTGAATATAGAAGGAGGAAACAAACTTATTTATTTTAATTTATCAGGTAACTATAAAAAATACGGAAATTATACAGCAGGAAACTCAGAAATTATAAGTTCGGAATTTGAAAAATATAATTACTCGGTTCAATTAGGTGTCAGTCCTGTAAATAATCACAATTTTATTTTTTCTTATGATAGATCATTCGGACGGAATGTTATGTTTCCTGCTTTACCAATGGATGAAATAACTGATGATACACGCATTATGTCATTTGATTATTCGGCTAAGCAAATAAGTAACAAAATCAACTCAATAAATTTCACGGCATACCTATCCGAAGTTGATCATATGATGGATAATAAAAACAGACCCTTTTCCGACACAGTTGTTGCAGTTTCTGCAATTAATGCAATTAATTACGGTTACAGGGCTGAGATAGAAATTAATTTTGGAAATGATAATCTTTTTATTGGTACGGATAATGAAAATATTTTTAAAGATGGTGACCGCACAAAGAGTCTTATTTTGGAACCATATCTTCCTGTTAAAATAGAAAAATTATGGGACAATGCGAAAATTCAGAACTTTGGAATTTTCGCAGAATACAAAACCACCATATCAGTTATCAATTTTATGGCTGCTTTAAGGCTTGATTTTAATGATGCAAGCTGTGATAAAATGGAATTAAAAAGCATGAAAGGTCAGGTGATTTACTCAAACCCGGATGTAAATTCAAATTTTATAAATTTCAGTTTCAGTGCAGGAGCTATATATGATTTTAGCAGTATTACAACAATAAGTCTGGCACTTGGGCATAGTGTCAGAAATCCCGATATGGTTGAACGCTTTATAATTTTACTGCCTATAGGTTATGATAACTTTGACTACTTGGGCAATCCACAATTAAAACCTGAAGTTAATAACGAAATTGATATTTCATTAAAGTATCAGCCGTCAAAAACCGGTATTTTTAATGTTGTTGTTTTCTATTCTTATGTTACAAATTTTATAACCGGAAAAGAGGTACCTCCCTCGGTAGTAAAACCCCAATCAAAAGGAGTTGTTGGTGTAAAGCAATTTTATAATGCCGACCATGTATTTTTATACGGCTTTGAATTTGCTTATGCTTCACCTGATAAAAATAATTTAGGAATCAGTGCTGTGGCTTCTATTACAAGAGGTATTAATCCTTCATCAACAAAATATATAATTGAAAATAATCAGGTAGTTGGGGAAGAAAAAATAAAAAACGACCCTTTACCTGAAATTCCACCGTTTGAATCCACTATAAGTGTTTTCTACAAATTTTTAAATTCCAAAATAATTCCGAAAATTTCCGTCAGATTAGTTGCTGCACAAAACCAAATTTCACAAGCATATTACGAAAAGGAAACTTCGGGATTTGTTTTAGCTGATTTTTCCGTTAATTATAAATACAATAAAAACCTGAGTTTATCAGCAGGTGTAAATAATATTTTCAACAAAGCATATTATGAACATCTGAACAGAAGAATAATTGGCAGCAGGCAACCGTTATATGAACCGGGGAGAGTGTTTTTCGTAAACCTTATTCTCAAAATATGAAATTAATAAGACAAAATAAAAATGCTTAAACAAACATTTCTTTTAATATTAGTAATTTTAAGTTTATCAGCATGTGAAAAAAATGATGATAAGCATGTGAAATATCTTGTTACCGATTCGGAATCCGGATTTAACGTTACTTACAGAAATAGCTCTGGCGCGACAGTTTCTGAAGAAATAACAGTTGCCAGCACAGAGGATGAATGGACTTATACTTATAAAGCCGAAAAAGGTGATATTGTTTATGTATCAGCTATTTATAAAGATATTAATTCAAAAATCAAGGTGGCAATTTTAATTAACGGAAAAGTTTACAAACAGGCATCAAGTAAATATGATACAATTAATTTTGTAACAGTTTCTGGAACAATTGCATACTAAACAAGGGGGGTTGTTAACACCTTTGTTAATATTAATGTAATGATGGAATGTTGGAATATCGCAATAATGGATAGTGG
>JADFUO010000335.1 GCA_015222115.1 Bacteroidota bacterium
AGCTACGAGTATAAAAGTTTAAAGGTATCCAGATGACTGAAAGAAATCCGTATGGGCGGACGCCCTTTGGTTATATGGGTATAAAGGTATAAAGGTATAGGGGTATAAAGGTATAGGGGTATGTGGTCCCTTATTTCCCTTATTCCCCCTATTTCCCTTACACCCGCAGGGCGTCCGTATGGATACCCCAATTCAATAATAATATTTGTTATTTATTAATTATAGACAAGTTTAAGTATATTTATGAAAACAAAAGCACCATATAAACCTAAGAATCACATAAGAATAGTAACTGCAGCTTCTTTATTTGACGGGCATGATGCATCAATAAATATAATGAGGCGAATAATACAGGCAACAGGTGCCGAAGTTATACATCTCGGTCATAATCGTTCTGTTCAGGAAATTGTTGATTGTGCTGTTCAGGAAGATGTTCAGGCAATAGCAATTACTTCCTACCAGGGAGGGCACATTGAATTTTTTAAGTATATGTATGACTTATTAAAAGAAAAAGGATGTCAACATATCAGGATTACCGGTGGTGGTGGTGGTGTAATCCTTCCTGATGAAATAAAAGAATTGCATGATTATGGAATTGCCCGTATATATTCACCTGATGATGGAAGAAAAATGGGTTTACAGGGAATGATTAATGATACACTTAAAATAGCAGATTTCCCAACAGGTAAAAACAGCAACATTAAAATTGAAGATATTGAGAATAAAAATATTAATTCAATAGCCCATGCTATTTCTGCTGCCGAAAATTATCCCGAAACAATTAAAAGTTTTATGGATAAAATAAAAAAAGAAATAAAAAGCAGAAAATCTCCTGTTTTAGGAATTACCGGTACCGGCGGTTCAGGCAAATCATCTTTAGTGGATGAGATTGTCAGAAGGTTTTTAGCTGATTTCCCTGATAAAACAATTGCGATAATTTCTGTTGACCCTTCAAAACGCAAAACAGGAGGTGCCTTGCTTGGCGACAGGATAAGGATGAATTCAATTGACGATCCGAGAGTTTATATGCGTTCATTGGCTACAAGGCAATCCAATCTTGCCATGTCAAAATATGTAAGAGATGCAGAGAGTATTGTGCAGGCAGCAAATTATGATCTGATTATTCTGGAAACCTCAGGAATTGGGCAATCGGATACTGAAATAATTGACCATAGTGATATTGCAATGTATGTTATGACACCTGATTATGGTGCAGCTACACAGTTGGAAAAAATTGATATGCTTGATTTTGCCGACATTATTGCTCTGAATAAATTTGATAAAAGAGGCGCTTTGGATGCTTTGCGCGATATTAAAAAACAATATGCCCGTAATCATCAGATTTGGGATGCAGATATTGATACAATGCCTGTTTATGGCACGATTGCTTCACAATTTAATGACCCGGGAGTTAATCAGCTATACCTCGCATTGATTAAAATAATCAAAGAAAAAACAGGTGTTGATTTTAAATCATCAATGAAAGCAGAGGATGAAACACCTGAAAAAATATACATAATTCCACCTAATCGTACAAGATATCTTTCTGAGATTTCAGAAACTATAAGAAATTATAATAAATGGACAGAAGACCAGGCAGAAATAGCTCAAAGACTTCACAGTATCCAAAAATCAATAGATGTTATAAATTCCTCTTTTGAAAAAAAAGACAGGGGGTTTGATAAAGCCGTATTAGTTGACCAGTTACGAAATGTTTACAAAGAGGTTGAACTAAACCTTGATGGTTTTAATAAAGAAATTCTAAAAGAATGGGATAATAAGAAACAATCTTATGAAGATGAATATTTTACTTTTAAAGTAAGAGATAAGATATTTAAAATTGAAACTCATACAGAGTCATTGTCTCATCTGAAAATCCCGAAAATTTCATTTCCTAAATACAAAAACTGGGGTGATATTTTGAAGTGGGTTCTAAGAGAGAATGTTCCGGGTGAATTTCCTTTTGCTGCCGGTGTTTTTCCGTTTAAGCGTGAAGGCGAAGACCCAACCAGAATGTTTGCCGGTGAAGGCGGGCCCGAGAGAACCAACAGACGGTTTCATTATGTTTCATTAGGAATGCCTGCAAAACGCCTGTCAACTGCGTTTGATTCTGTAACCCTGTATGGTCAGGACCCTGATATACGTCCTGATATTTATGGTAAAATTGGCAATTCAGGTGTTTCTATTTCCTGTCTTGATGATTTGAAAAAACTTTATTCAGGATTTGATTTATCCGATCCCAAGACTTCGGTTTCAATGACAATTAATGGTCCGGCTCCCACAATGGTTGGGTATTTTATGAATGCAGCAATTGATCAGCAGTGCGAAATTTACATCAGGGAAAATGGGCTTGAACAAGAAGTTGAAAAGAAAATTGAGGATATTTACAAAAAGAAAGCTACGGTACGTCCCCGATATCAGGGCGATTTACCTGAAGGAAATGATGGTCTGGGATTGATGTTGCTTGGAGTTACAGGAGATATGGTGTTACCTAAAGATGTTTATGAAAAAATTAAAGCTGAGACAATTAGCAGAGTTCGCGGAACAGTTCAGGCTGATATTTTAAAAGAAGACCAGGCTCAAAATACTTGTATTTATTCAACTGATTTTTCATTAAAGTTAATGGGAGATGTTCAGGCATACTTCAATGAACATAATGTAGGGAATTTTTATTCGGTTTCAATTTCGGGCTATCATATTGCCGAAGCAGGTGCAAACCCGATTTCACAACTTGCTTTTACTCTTGCAAACGGATTTACTTATGTTGAATATTATCTTTACAGAGGAATGGACATAAATAAATTTGCACCGAATTTATCATTCTTTTTCTCAAACGGAATTGACCCTGAATATTCGGTAATGGGGCGCGTTGCAAGACTTATATGGTCAAAAGCAATGAAGATGAAATACGGTGCTGATGAACGATCGCAAAAATTAAAATATCATATTCAAACATCAGGGCGCTCATTACATGCCCAGGAAATTGACTTTAATGATATCAGAACAACATTACAAGCTTTATATGCTATTTATGATAATTGCAATTCGTTGCATACCAATGCTTATGATGAAGCCATTACAACTCCTACAGAAGAATCGGTACGGAGGGCGATGGCTATTCAGATGATAATTAATCATGAATTAGGACTGGCAAAAAATCAAAATCCTTTACAAGGCTCGTTCATTATTGATGAATTAACTGATTTGGTTGAAGAGGCAGTGTTGGCTGAATTTGACAGAATTACGGAAAGAGGCGGGGTTTTAGGTGCTATGGAAACCATGTATCAGCGAAGTAAAATACAGGAAGAATCACTATATTACGAAACCCTGAAACATACCGGAGAATTGCCGATAATGGGTGTTAATACATTTTTATCATCCAAAGGCTCGCCCACAATTATTCCGGGTGAAGTAATCCGTGCTACTGAAAAAGAAAAAGAATACCAGATTAATATGTTGGAACAACTTCACAAAACTTATGCTGAAGAATCTGAAAAACTGCTGAAAGAATTAAAAAAAGCCGCAATTTCGAATAAAAACATTTTTGAAAGCTTAATGGAAGTATCAAAATATTGCTCAATCGGTCAGGTTACCGAAGCCTTGTTTGGAGTTGGAGGACAGTACAGAAGAAATATGTAAATTTGGAATAATTAATATAATTTTGAAAAAAAATTAAATTTAGAATATATGATTTCACAAAAAATATTAGTGGTATATCCTGCAATAAACTCAACTTTTGTTGCAGTGTATATGGGTTCTGATATGATATTTTTAAAAAATATTAAACATCAGGAAGAAGAGTTAAATAAACTAAAAAATATTAAAGAACAGAAGGATTTCAGAAAGGACCTTGTTTTAAAGGTTTTAAAAGAAAATGACATAGATATTAATCGTGTTGAAATGGTTATGGCTCGCAGCGGTATGTTAAAACCTTTAAAATCGGGTGTTTATGTAGTTAATGAGAAAATGCTGGAAGACCTGAGACTTGGTACTTATGGGAAACATCCAATGAATCTTGGCGGAATTATGGCTTATGAAATTGCTTCTTCGATCAATAAGAAAGCTTATATGGCCGATCCTATTGTGGTTGATGAATTAGACGAAGTGGCAAGAGTTACCGGTCATCCGTTATTCAAAAGGAAATCTGTATTTCATGCGTTAAATCATAAACATTTTGCCAGGAAATATGCAAAGTCACAAAATAAAAATTATGAAGATCTTAATTTAATAGTAGCCCATATCGGAATAGGAGGTATTTCAATCGGAGCTCATAAAAATGGCAGGGTAATTGACGTTAATCAGTCGTTTGATGGAGATGGGCCGTTTACAATTTCAAGAACCGGATCATTGCCTTCCGGAGATCTGGTAAGGTTATGTTTTAGCGGAAAATATACAGAAGAAGAAATTATTAGGATGATCACAAAAGAAGGCGGTTATACAGCTTATCTTGGCACAAGCAATTTGGATGAAATTGACCAGAAAATTAGTTCCGGCGACGAAACAACCTTATTTTATTCTTATGCCTTAGCTTATCAGGTTTCAAAAGAAATTGGAGCTATGTCAACAGTGCTTGAAGGTAATGTTGATGCTATCCTTTTAACCGGAAATATTTTTAACAGTGAAAAATTTCTTGCTAACGTATCAAAAAGAGTAGGAAGTATTGCACCTATTGCATTGTATCCCAGTCAACTTGATTTTGAGGCATTAGCATTGAACGGTTTAAGAGTTATGAAAGGAGAAGTTGAAGTTCTTGAATATAAATAATTTAATAATTATATATAATGATAAACTGGTTAGAAGAAGCAGAAGAGGAAGTTAAAAAAACATAAGGATAAAGACAGAATTTATTTTAATTCAGGGCGATCCTTATAATAATTTAATGATTCTGGGTTAGCAAATGCATCCTTGTTTTTCACTTCTTCACCATGAATTATTTTCTTAACTGCAATTTCTACTTTTTTCCCATTGATAGTGTAAGGAACATCAGGGACATCAAGAATAACAGCAGGGACATGTCGCGGGCTACAATTTGTTCGTATTATGGAAGCAATTTTTTTCTTCAGTTCATCAGTAAGGTTGAATTTGTTATTTAATTTGACAAATAAGATCACACGTTCATCATCCTCAAATTTTTGCCCCACAACAACCGAATCATCAATTTCTTCCATGTTTTCAACCACACGGTAGATTTCAGAAGTACCTATTCGAACACCACCGGGATTTAAAGTTGCATCCGAGCGTCCGAACATTGTAATGCCACCATGTTCGCTGATACGAATGTAATCACCATGCCACCATATATTTTCATAAACTGTAAAATAGGCATTTTTATATTTTTCTCTGTTTTCATCATTCCAGAAATATATCGGCATGGAAGGAAAAGCGGATTTACAAACCAGTTCGCCTTTATCCCCGATAATCGTATTACCATTTTCATCAAAACTGTCAACGTCCATACCTAATCCGCGACATTGAATTTCGCCTTTATAAACCGGCAGAATTGGATTTCCCAATACAAAACATGAGATAATATCAGTACCCCCTGAAATTGAAGATAACTGAACATCTTTTTTCCATTTATTATAAACGTATTCAAAGCTTTCATCTGATAAGGGAGAGCCGGTTGAAGTAATTGCTTTCAGTTTCGGGAAATCGGAAATTTTTTTAGGTACAACACCCGCAGCTTCAAGCGAGGCAATATATTTTGCACTCGTCCCGAAAATTGAAATGTCCAGTTCATCAGCCATTTTAAGCAAAGCATCAGGTGCGGGATAAAACGGGTTTCCATCATAACAAACAATGGTAGCTCCAACTGCCAGTGAACTAATAAACCAGTTCCACATCATCCAGCCACAGGTGGTAAAATAAAAGATTACATCATCTTCCGTAAGATCGCAATGCAGAATTAATTCCTTTAAGTGTTGAATTAATGTACCTCCTGCTGAATGGACAATACTTTTCGGAAGTCCTGTTGTTCCGGATGAATACATTATGTAAAGCGGATGATCAAAAGGTAATTGTTCAAAGGTCATTTCTTCTTTTGAGGGTTGAGCCAGGTCTTCCCAACTCATGGCTTTTGGCATTGTTTCTAAATCCGGATTACCTGTATATTTTATCATCACTACATTTTCAACAGATGGTAATTTATCAAGGATGCCTTTTAACTTTTCCTGCGAATCAAATATTTTACCTTTAAAATAATAGCCGTCTGCCGAAAAAATGATTTTGGGTTCTATCTGGCTGAACCGGTCAAGCACACCTTTAATTCCAAAGTCGGGAGATGAAGATGACCAGATTGCGCCTATTGAAGAAGCAGCAAGCATGGCAATTATTGTTTCGGGCATGTTGGGCATGAACCCGGCAACACGATCGCCTTTTTTTATGCCGAGTCTTTTCAAGCCTTCAGCTACTTTGTGAACTTCATCAAACAGCTCTTTATATGTAATTGTTTTTTTTACTTTATCTTCTCCACGGAAAATAATTGCCTGATGGTTATCTCTTCGCCGGAGCAGGTTTTCGGCATAATTTAATCGTGCACTGCTGAACCACTCAGCTCCCGGCATTTTTTTTGGTTCATCAACTACTTTATCATATTTTTTTGAATAAATAATTTGAGAATAATCCCAAAATTCTCCCCAAAAATCGGCAATATTTTCAATACTCCATTGATGAAGATTGTAATAATCTTTAATATCCTGATTATACTTTTTCCTGATCACATTAAGGAATTCATTCATCTGTGATCTTTCTGCGTTTTCTTTTTTTGGTTGCCAAAGGGTTTTATATTTCATATTGGTAAGTTTTGGTATTAAGACCAAATTTCGTCATTTTTTTGAAAATACAGGTCTTTTTATTATTTTTTGCGACTATCAGGTCGTCCCGATGGGACTTTCATTAGCTTGGGTTTACTAACTAACCGGACTTCCGTCCGGTTTATAAATAGATTGTCCCTAACGAGACTTAATTATTTATTTTTGTTTTTCAAGTTCCGTATGAACGTTCTGTTTGTAGCTCTGAACAGCCTGTCCCGAAATTTCGGGAGTAGTTCAGAGATAAATGATAATCAATAATGTAAAATCCTGTCAGGGATGACCTGATTTCAGACCCCAATATATCTTGAAATAACCAGTCGCTGGATTTCGGAAGTACCTTCGCCAATTTGTAATAAACGCTGATCGCGGTAAAATCGTTCAACATCATAATCTTTCATTAAACCATAACCACCATGAAGCTGGACAGCTTCATCAGCTACTTGCTTGGCAATTTCCGAGCAATAAAGTTTTGACATTGCAGCTTCTTTCCCGAAAGGTTTATTGTTGTCTTTCAGCCAGCATGCTTTGTAAAGCAGGTTACGAGCCAGTTCGATTTTTGTTGCCATATCTGCAAGTTTAAAAGCATTGACCTGGAATTTACAGATTGGCTTACGGAATTGTTTTCGTTCCTGTGAATATTGCAATGCCAGTTCAAAAGCACCCTGGGCGCAACCTAAGCCCATTGCAGCGATTGACAATCTTCCGTTATCAAGTGTGCTTAACATAATTTTTGAGCCCTGACCGATTTTACCTAAAAGATTTTCTTCAGGCACTTTGCAATCATCAAAATAAAGTTCGGCTGTGTCTGAAGCTCTCCACATCATCTTGCCATGCATGGTCACTTGCTTAAATCCGGGTGTTCCTTTTTCAACAATAATACATGTGAATTCTTTTTTCCCGTCTTTTTCTCCGGATACTGCCTGAACAGTAGAGCCAATGGAAATATCTGCTGAACCATTAGTAATGAAAATCTTTGATCCGTTTATTATCCATTCTCCGTTTTCCAATATTGCTTTGGTTTTTGTTCCTCTGGAATCTGAGCCGGCATCGGGTTCTGTAAGTCCGAATCCCCATAAAGCATCGCCTGTGCAAAGTTGAGGCAGGTATTTCATTTTTTGTTCTTCTGTTCCGTAATAGTAAAGCGGTCCTATTCCAAGCGAATTATGTGCCGCAAGTGTTGCTGCCTGTGAACCGTCAACTCTTGCAATTTCTTCAACTGCAATTATGTAAGATAAATCATCCAAACCTTGTCCACCATATTTTTCGGGTAAATACATACCAAATAATCCGAGCTCCCCGATTTTTTTGGTCAATTCAACAGAAAACTCAGCCTTTTCATCAAGATCTTTGGCTACGGGTTTTATTTCTCTTTCTGCGAAATCTCTTACGGTTTCCCTGATAAGTTGTTGTTCTTCTGTTAATTCAAAATTCATATCTTTTTTATGTTGTTAATATTTTTGTTTTACTCGAATTCAATTAAAGCAACTCCTGCATCAACCATTTCATCAAGGGAAACAAGAATTTTCTTTATAACTGCATCTTTCTTTGAAACAATGTTGTTTTCCATTTTCATGGCATCAATAACTATTACAACATCACCTTTTTTAATTTTATTACCTTCTTTTACATTTATCTTGAATATTCTTCCTGGAATAGGTGAAATGATGTGGTGTTCTTCATCTGCCATGAGTTCTTCTTCTCCATGTGAAATTGCCTCCTGTTCTAAAAGGTCATTCCTAAACATTTGAAAGTTTCCTCCGTTTATTGTAATTTTTGTTTTTCCTTCATCACCTTTTGAAATATTTGCAAGGTAAGTTTTATCGTTTACAGTAAAATCCAGTTCACCTTTATCAATAAAGCATAATTTTGAATTATATTTATTTCCAGAAATTTCAAATTCGTATTCTTTATCTTTGGCTTTATTGATTTTTACGGGATATTCTTCTTCGTTATAAGTTAAATTAATGGTCATCAAATTTCTCCAGTATCCGATTGTTTCCCAAACATTATGATTTTTTTGAACATGCTGTTCCTCGGAAATTAATCTATTATTAAGACTGTAAAGCAGGAATGCAATCATAGCAATCGGGTACTCAACTTTATCTTTGTTATAAGAATTCCGGTTGGGGGTTTGTTTTTCTTTCACGGCGATTGTTGTTTTTGTTGTTGAACTTTGTGATTTTAATTTTTGAATTTCGTCTTCAAATCTTTTTTTTGCACGACCGGATTTATAATCTCTGTATTGGGTTTCGTGCATGGCGAACTCAAATAACTCTTCATCATTTTCACCAAAATCCCATTTATTATTTTTCATTTCTTTGCGATACTTATCCAGTACATCGGGATATGCATCCTGTGGTATTCCGGTATAAAATTCCCTGTTTTGTTTTTCTGCCAGATTGATTATTTCAGGAGCTAACGGACCAGGTAATTTACCTGCTTTTCCAAGTATCATGTCCCAAGTGGTTTCATCCATCATTGAATATCTTTCTTCTCCTTTTGCCAACTGAACGATATTTAGAAGTGCTACATTTTTTACATACTGGCTGAAAGGTGTAACCAGTGGCGGATATCCTAATTTGGGCCAAACATAGGCAACTTCGTCAAATAATTTCATAAGGAGGTCATCTTCCGTAAGTTCTTGTTTATTACTGGCTTTTAAAGAATAATTTATACCATCCTGAACACCTTTTAGATCAGCCATCAGGCTTCCCATCATACCGCCGGGCAGACCTGATTGTATCATCAATGATGAGAGAAATCTATTTTTAGGATTAATAAAATACCCCAGAAAATCCTCAATAAAACTATGTGTTAGAGCACGGGCTTCCATATATGCTTTCATATTGATTTTAGGGACGTCAAAACCTGCATCTTTAAGCATAGCCTGAATTGTTATCACATCAGGATGGACCATTCCCCACGACAGCGGCTCCATTGCAACATCAATATAATCGGCTCCGGCCTTAGCGACTTCCAAGGTTGAAGCAATTGAAAATCCGGGACCTGAATGCCCGTGATACTGGACTATAATATCGGGATATTTGTCTTTGATAGCTTTGACTAATTTACCTAATGTTGCAGGTCGTCCGATACCTGCCATATCTTTCAGGCAAATTTCATCTGTTCCGAATTCAACAGCTTTGTCAACAACATCCATAAAATAATCAACACTATGGATTTTTGAATGAGTGATACTCAATGCTACCTGGGATATCATCCCGGCTTCTTTAGCATATTTTACTGAGAGCTCAAGGTTTCTCGGGTCATTTAATCCGCAGAATGATCTTGCAATATCTGTACCTTGTGCTTTTTTAACTTTATACATTAAGTGGCGGACATCAGCAGGTACAGGAAACATTCGTATGCCGTTTAATGCTCTTTCAAGCATGTGTGTTTGAATACCTGCTTCATTAAAAGGTTTTGTCCATTCACGGACAGCTTTGTTGGGATTTTCTCCGTAAAGTAAGTTTACTTGTTCAAAAGCTCCTCCGTTTGTTTCAATTCTTGAGAAACATCCCATATCAATTATGACGGGGGCAATCTTTTTTAATTGGTCAATACGGGGAACATATTTCCCTGAAGACTGCCACATGTCGCGGTATATCAAACTGAATTTTATCGGTCGTTTTTTCATATTTTATTTTTCTGTAATCTTTTCCTCAGGAGAGGAAATAAAAAAATGACATTCAAATAATCTATTTTACCCAGTTGGGTTTTCTTTTTTCAATAAAGGCAGCCATACCTTCCTGCCCTTCTTTTGAAGCACGTAACTCAGCAATCAAATTTGCTGTGTAATCAATGGAATCTTCAAAATTATATTTATTTGAAATATTGTAAAGTAACTGTTTGCAGGCAGCCATTGCATCCGGTCCGCTTGACATTAACACTTTTATAGTTAAATTTATCTGGTCTTCCAGTTTTTCAGCGGGTAAAGATTTATTTACCAATCTGTAATATTCTGCTTCTTTTCCAAGAAATCTTCTTCCGGTAAGCATCAGGTCTCTTGCTCCGTATTCACCAATTCGTTTTACAACATAAGGCGAAATAGTGGCAGGAACAATGCCGAGTTTCACTTCTGCAAAAGCAAATTTTGTTTCATCTGTACAATAAACAAAATCACAGGCAGCAAGCAATCCGTTTGCTCCACCTATGGCAGCGCCCTGCACAACAGCAATTGTAGGTTTTTTACAAGTATAAATTACGTTAAAGCATTTGGCTAATTGCAAACTGTCCTGATAATTTTCATCATAACCAAATTCGGCTATACCTTTCATATAATTCAGGTCGGCACCTGCACAAAATGATTTTCCCCGCCCCCTGAGTAATACAATTCGTACTTCGGACATACTATTAATTTCATGAAAACAATCAATAATTTCAGCTATCATTTCGGCGTTCATAGCATTGTGTTTTTCAGGGCGGTTTAACCATACAGTACCGACTTTATTTTCTAATTCAAATTCAATGTTTTGGTATTGTTTCATTTCGTTAAAAATTTTGTAACTATTTATTTGTCACTGTCGTAATTCGTAATCCGTAACTCGTAGATCATATTCTACATCCTGAATACACCGAATTTTTGTTCAGGAAATTTATTATTCAACGACATTGAAATACCCATTGCAACTATTTTACGTGTATCAACCGGATCAATGATACCATCGTCCCACAAGCGGGCAGTACTAAAATAAGCAGAGCCTTCCTGATCGTATTTATCCATAATAGTTTTTCTAAGGTTATCAATTTCTTCCTGAGGCATTTCTTTTCCTATAGCTTTGTACTGGTCGTATTTAACGGTGATCAGAACACCGGCTGCCTGCATTCCGCCCATCACCGAGATTTTAGAATTAGGCCACATAAACAACAAACGGGGGCTGTAGGCACGACCAGCCATTCCGTAATTACCAGCACCGAAAGAACCGCCGAATATGACTGTGAATTTGGGGACATTTGCATTGGCAACTGCGTGAACCAATTTGGCTCCGTCCTTAGCAATGCCTTTTCTTTCAAAATCTTTTCCAACGATAAATCCTGTTATATTTTGAAGGAATAACAGCGGAGTTTTTCTTGTTGCACATAATTCAATAAAATGTGTTCCTTTTAAAGCGGATTCAGAGAACAAAACACCATTATTTGCCAGTATCCCGACAGGAAAACCCATGATACGGGCAAAACCCGTAATAAGAGTTTTGCCGTATCTTTCCTTGAATTCGTGGAACTTACTTCCATCAACAATACGCATAATAACTTCGCGTGGGTCAAGCATTTTTCTGAAATCAATAGGTGCTATTCCATATAATTCTTCGGGGTCGTAAATTGGCTCTTCAATAGCTTCAATGTCTAAAATTTGTTTTTCATTTACTTCAAGATTTTCAAAGATATTCCTGCAGATTTGAATAGCATGTTCGTCGTTTTCAGCTAAATGGTCAGCTACTCCCGACATTGAAGTATGAACTTCTGCACCGCCTAATTCTTCAGGTGTAACAACTTCTCCTGTAGCTGCTTTAACCAATGGTGGTCCGCCAAGGAAAATTGTTCCCTGCTTTTTAACGATAATTGCTTCGTCACTCATTGCAGGAACATACGCACCTCCGGCAGTACATGATCCCATAACGATTGCTATTTGCGGAATTCCCTTTGATGATAACTGTGCCTGGTTGTAAAAGAACCTGCCGAAGTGATCTCTGTCGGGAAAAACATTTGCCTGCTCAGGTAAAAATACTCCTCCGGAATCAACCAGATAAACGCAGGGCAAATTGTTTTCCATAGCAATTTCCTGTGCCCGTAAATGTTTTTTTATTGTTTCTTTGATGTAAGTACCGCCCTTTACAGTTGCATCATTTGCAATAATTATGGTTTCTTTTCCGTGTATTACGCCTATTCCTGTAACGATCCCTGCTGAAGGATGACCATTGTCAAAAATATTGTAAGCTGCAAGTGGAGATAATTCCAAAAAGGGAGTATTAGGATCAATCAGCTTATCAATTCTTTCCCTGACAAGCAGCTTCCCTCTTCCTTTATGTTTTATTATGGCTTTTTCCGGACCACCCTTAATAATTTCTCGATGAATTTCTTTATATTTATTTAAAATTTTCAGAAATTCTTCTTTGTTTTTTTTAAACTCATCCGAGTTGGTATTGATTTTTGTTTCTAATGTAAACACTATTTTAAAATTTGGGTTTAAAAAAGAATAAAATAATATTATTGTTATTGTATTAACAATATTTCAGTGCAATTATAAATAAATTTTTACTATTTATGCCGATTAATTTTAGATATTTAATTATTTTAGCAGAAATAAATTTTGAAAAAATAAAGATATAAAGATAAAAAATGTGATTATGAACTATCCAAAAAAAGTAAAAATCGGAGAAATAACCGTTAGGGACGGTTTTCAGCATGAAGAAAAATTTATTCCTACAGAAGCAAAGCTTTGGGTTCTTGAACAATTAATTCTTGCAGGATTTAAACATGTTGAAACAACAAATTTTGGCAATCCACGAGGGATGCCTCAGTTTAAGGATGCCGATGATTTAATGAAACGTTTGCATGCAAGCAAAAAAGTTAAACATTTGCTTGATGATGTAACCCTCACAGCAATCACAATCAGGGAAAGGTCAATAGAAAGGGCAATACAGGCAAAGAAAGACGGGTATGGGCCCGACAGGGTTTTATTAATGGTTTCAACGAGTGAATCACATCACAAAAGAAATTCAGGTGCAAGTCTTGCTGAATACTGGAAGATGAGTGAAAAATATATTCCTATGTGCCATGATGCCGGTATTAAGGTAAACGGTACAGTAAGTACGATTTGGGGCTGCCCCATAGAAGGTCCTACTGAAATGAAAAAAGCCATAGAATTTACACAACGATGGCTTGATATCGGTGCTGATGATATTGAACATGCCGACCATGATGGCTCTGCCTCTCCCGACAGGGTTTATGAATATTTCTCAATGCTTTTGGACGCAATTCCACAACCTGAAAAACATATTGCTCATTTTCATGTTACACGCGGATGGGGATTAGCAAATGTTTTAGCTGCATTGCAGGCAGGAATGACGAATTTTGAATCGTGTTTAGGAGGAATCGGTGGTCAGCCCGCAAATTTTGTTGATGGAGTGCCAGTTTCCGGCACAGGTGCTTATTACTATAAAGACCCCAATGCAGTTGGTTTGGTTTGCACTGAAGATATGGTTGTTATGATGGATGAAATGGGAATTGACGTGGGTGTTGATGTTGACAAAGTTCTTGAGATCGGGAAAATATTTGAAAAAATAATCGGTCGCAGGTTACATTCGGAAACAATTAATAATGGCAGAATCCCCAAAACATTGACAGGAAGGTAATCACTATTCGTTTTCCAGTAGAAATAGAGAAAATTGATGAAAATAATCGAAACTCCCCGCGACGGTATGCAGGGCTTAAAGAAATTTATTCCCACACAACTCAAGGCAGATTATATTAATTTATTATTAAAAGTTGGTTTTGATGCTGTTGATGTCGGGAGTTTTGTTTCACCTGATGCAATTCCGCAGCTAAGCGATACGGCAGAAGTTTTGAAAAAATTGGATCTGTCAAAAACCAAAACAAAATTAATGGTTTTGGTTGCAAACAAAAAAGGAGGTGAAATTGCTGCCGGTTTTGATGAAATAAAATACCTTATTTTTCCATTTTCGGTTTCTCCAACATTTCTAAAAAGAAATATTAATTCTGATATTGAAAGTTCGTTGCAAACCATTGAAGTTTTAAAAAATATTTGTATAAAAGCAAAAAAGGAACTTGTAGTTTATATAGCAATGGGTTTTGGAAATCCTTATGAAGATAAGTGGAATATTGAGTTAGTTGAGAAATGGGTTGATGTACTTTACAGGCTTAAGATACAAATTATTCCTTTTTCAGATATTCTTGGAAATTCAACACCGGAAAGAATAAAAGAGGTTTTTTCAACAGTAATTCCTAAATTTCCTGGTGTGGAATTTGGATTACATTTACATGCCAAACCCAATGATTGGTATGAAAAAACAGATGCTGCATATAAAGCCGGCTGCAGAAGATTTGATACGGTTATAAATGGCTTGGGTGGTTGCCCTATGGCAGATGATAAACTGATTGGTAATATGGACACAAAAAATTTACTGTATTATTTTGATAAAAGTAATATTAAATATAAAATTGATAAAAAAGCATTTGATGATGCTGTAAAAATGGCATCAAAAATATTTAATTAAAGTATTAATTTTGAAAACACAATATATTTTAATATGGGAAAAAAATTAGAATCACAGGAAGACCTGAATCATAAAGATACCGCGCGGTTAATAATTGATTTTTTTCATCGTACTATGATGCATTATGCTTTCTGGTATGCTGAAGTGCAACATCAGTTTGGACGCGAGAAAGCACAAAAGATACTTACAGAAGCATATTCAAAAAGTTATCATATTCAGATGAAAAGATTGTCCAAGACCCTGGGGTTTGAAATGGAAGATAATATTCCAAAACCATTGCTTGACCTTCCCAAAGAAAAACTTCATGAGTTAAAAGAAAAAGTAGCTGTAAACTGGCTGGCAAATGATGGAGTTTGGTTTCAGGCAGTTGAGTTTTCAAAAAGCATGTTTGATGCAAAAAGGTGTAATGACACTTGCTGGGGACAATTTTCTCCTTTTGAAGCATGGTCAATAAAACGCTTTTTGAATTTACCTGAAAACCCCGGACTGGAAGGATTAAAAAAAGCATTGAATTTTCGTTTGTATGCCACAGTAAACAAACAATCAATAACAGAAGAAACTCCAACTAGTTTTGTTTTTCAGATGAATGACTGCCGCGTTCAAAGTGCCCGGAAACGAAAAGGATTAGATGATTATCCATGCAAATCAGGTGGTTTGGTTGAATACATGACTTTCGCCGAATCAATAGACCCGAGAATAAAAACCGAATGTATCAGCTGCCCACCCGACCTACATCCGGATGAATGGTTTTGTGCGTGGAGGTTTTATGTTGAGGAGGAATAGTAAGTTTTTTTAAAATGTTTAACGGATTGGGCATCAGCGGACGCAAACACGCACGCGTTTAGCGTCCAGGACGCCACAAACTTTTAAAATTATAACACTGGTGAAGCATGCAACCGGAACGCGTTTGCGTTCCGTTGCATGCCCGTGTTATACGCTATTTAACCATTAAAATAAAAAATAACGGTCGGCTATAATTGCCGTTTGGCATTTTTAGCACGTCCTGTTATTTTTCTTTTTTTTGCTTTGGCAATTTTATTTTTTCGTATAACGAACACCACCATAAGAAACCCACACCAGCGAAAAAGACACCTAGACCAGCGAAAAAGATACCTAAATTAACCAAATTTTCCATGTTTTTACCTCCTAAATTAATTTTTAGAAAAAATATAATTCTTAATCCTAAAATAATTATTATCTAACAAAATGATAGAAAACATTCATTTTTTTCTCAATCCATTTAATAACACTATTAAATCATGCCAAGAATAAAGTTTATAAGCTCAAGATGGATTTATACCATTGTCACATAACGTTTGTATATATTCATTGTGTTTATCCTCCCGATTTAGTGGTATAAACACAATTGTTTATATTTTTCTTTTATCCAAAGATCAATAATCTTGACCAAAAATTTTTATCCAAGCGTCTAACGAAAAGCAAAGCCGCCTGAAAAAGCGGTGAGCTTTTTCAGGTCGGTCTTGAGCGGTTTGTTAAGCGAAATGTTATATGATTGTATTCTATATGTTGTATCCCGATGACTAGGAACGACGGCCACCCCCTCGTCCTCCTCCACCACCGCGATTTTCGGTGCGAGGACGAGCCTCATTCACGTTAAGAGTTTTTTCTTTTAACTCTGTGCCATTGAGTCCATCAATTGCAGACTGCGCTTCAGCTTTAGAGGGCATCTCCACGAATCCAAAACCTTTTGATCGACCACTATACTTGTCTTTTATAATAATAGCAGACTCAACCTGGCCGAATGGCTCGAAAGCCAGTCGTACGTCCTCTTCGGTGGCCTCGTACGACAAATTTCCTACATAGATATTCATTCTAATCTCTTTTTGTAATAAATTATTAAGCTGCAAATATCTATATAATATACGTAATATGCAAGAAAAAAGTAATCTAATACTCTTATTTGTAATAAAAAGCTGTAAATTGCAGTGTTTATATTAATCCAAAAGTGCTGTGGCGTA
>JADFUO010000336.1 GCA_015222115.1 Bacteroidota bacterium
TTTGTTCTTTTGGCTTGAACCAAAAGAACCAAAAGTTCAAGACTTCTTAGAATTCCCATAAGAATCTCTAAGCAGCAATAAAATCCCGCAATCCAAGCCGCTTACTTTTTTCACAAAAGTAAATCTCAGGATATTTTAATTATTTTTTTGCAATTATATAAAATTAACCATTAAACTCGCTCAAGGATTGCTTAACACAAGGCCCTCGCTTTTTATTGCAGCAAGAGATTCTAAGAGAATTCTAAAAGGTCAGGGGGTATTGAAAGATCGGCCTATTATGTTGTTATTCTGTATTTTATATCTTGAAACATTAAACTTTATTTATGTGTGCGGAAAACAGGAGGTTCAACATTAGTTAGTGCCTGTCCATAAAGTAAGTGTTTAGTTCAGAATGTTCGAGTTCGAGGCTTGCGCAGTCTTGAAAATCAGGAGTTTACTTTTGTAAATGACTGATTTGAAAGACAAGCGTAACGAAGAAATCGGACATTCTGGACAAACACTCGTTAATCATCTGAAAAATACTTTAGAAGTTTCCTGTATTGAGAAAACACATTAGCTCTTGAAATAAAGCCAAGATATTTACCATTTTTCAAAACAGCGAGATTATATTTACCCGAATTCTGGAATTTTTTTGCAACCTGCTCCATTGACTCATCATAATCAACATAAACTTCAGGTATAATCATAAGATTCTGAACATTTGTTGTGTCATACAATTCGGGTTTGAACATAATATTTCTTATATCATCCAATCTTATTATACCACAAAAAGTATTATCTTTTTCAATTACAGGAAAAATATTCCGGTTGGAGTCGGAAATTATTTTAACAAGATCACGTAAAGTTGCATCAGGATTAACAGTTTTAAAATCCTTCTCAATAAGTTTGTCAACTTTCATCATTGAAAGCACAGCTCTGTCTTTATGATGAGTAATCAATTCGCCGCGTTTTGCCAACTGATGAGTATAAACCGAGTTAGGAACAAAAAGTTTTATTGTGGCATACGAGATAGTAGCTGTTATCATCAGCGGGACGAACAAGCCATAGCCACCGGTAATTTCAGCAATAAGGAATATTGCTGTAAGCGGAGCATGCAATACTCCTGCAATCAGTCCTCCCATACCAACTAATGCAAAATTCGGTTCGGAAATACTTCCAAACTGAAAATGATTAACAACATAGGCAAATAACAGTCCTGTAAATGCTCCCATAAAAAGAGTAGGGGCAAAAATTCCTCCTATGCCACCGGCTCCAAAAGTTACCGAAGTTGCAACTACTTTAAAAAATAAAATAAATATAAAAAGAAGAATAATTATAAAAACGCTGTTTCTGTATGAATAAAATATACTATTATTAAATAAAGCACTATATTCACCATTCAGGCTTGTATTAATAGCATCGTAACCTTCACCGTAAAGTGAAGGAAAGAAAAATATCAGAACACCAAGAATTACTCCACCTATAAGTAATTTTGTATACCACCCTTTGATTTTGGAAAAAGCAGCTTCAATAAAAATATACATTTTGGTGAAATACACTGATATTAAACCTGCTAAAACTCCCAGGAGGATAAAGTATGGAATATCCTTCATCAAAAAAGCCTCCTTTATTTCAAAAGGATAGAGTACAGCTTGTCCGAGGAAAAAATAAGATGTCAGAACAGCAGTTGCAGAAGCAATCAAAAGAGGAACAATTGATGCCATTGTAAGGTCGATCATAATAACCTCAATAGCAAAAACAACAGCAGCAATCGGGGATTTAAAAATAGCTGCCATTGCAGCAGCACTGGCTAATCCCAGTAATAAAGTTATTTGTTTATAATTAAAATGTAAAAGCTGACCAAGGTTTGAACCAATTAATGCTCCTGTGGCAACTGTAGGACCTTCCAATCCTACAGAGCCGCCAAAACCAACAGTAAAGACACTTGTTATGATAGATGAAAAAATATTATGCGGTTTGATAATACCGTTGTTTTTTGAAATTGCATACAAAACACTCGGAATACCATGACCCACATGTTGTCTTACTAAATATCTTATATAAAGAACAGCAATTAAAACCCCAATTGTAGGATATGCAAAATACAGATAATTCTGGTAATCTAAAGCAAAACTGCTTGTAAGCAAGTCTTTAATTAAATGAACGCCATTTTTTATAATTACAGCTCCTAATCCACCCAATATTCCTATCACAACACTCAATATCATTATGAATTGCTTGTTGTTAATATGTCTAATACGCCAAATTAAAAACCGTTTTAATGGTGAATACTTTTTTTTCATTAATTAAAAAATTCTTATTTATATTTGTTTGTAATTTTGAGCTACGTTAGGAATTAATCGGGCTAAAAACAAATGCGAAAATAATGCAAAATTTTTATCATACTATATTTATTCCAAATTAATCTTTCTTATATTAGCAAAAA
>JADFUO010000337.1 GCA_015222115.1 Bacteroidota bacterium
ACATCAAATATAATAAATTTAATCTGAATGGTCAAATTTTATCTTAATACAAATTAAAAAAGCTCCCGATATGGGAGCTTTAGTAAATATATTATGTAAGTAAAGATTAGTTAACAATCATTTTCTTTGTAATCTTATCGTCACCAACAAATACTGTGTAGAAATATACACCGGAGCTTAAATTGCTTGCGTCAATGGTTATAGTGTGAGAACCCGACTGAACTTTTCCGTTATTTGTTTCATAAACCTTTTGTCCGGTTAGGTTAAACACTTCAAGACTAAGCTGAGAAACTTTTTCAAGTCTTACAATTACAATTGAAGTATTATTAAACGGGTTCGGATAGTTTTGAGATACATTTTCTTGGGTAAAAGTTTTATTATTTTCAGGGACAGCAACAAGGTCACCTTTAGGTAATGCTGCATGATACATAATATTATCAACATAAGAATGATCACCATCAAGAGCAAGTCCGGGAATATAGTCGGTTTGGTAAAGAATATGTATGTTTTCGTCAGAAGTTGGAGAGATATCTGCATATAAGCATTCGTCAAGAAAATGCAAAGGATGAGAGTTAAGGTCATAAAACGGACCCCAGTTCAAACCATTATCAGGTGAACTTCGCACCCAGATATGTTTATAATTTTTTTCGGTATTATCGTATGTTTCGGTTGTAGAGCTATAAGCGAGAAAAATATTATTTTCTCCATCTATGCTCAGGCATGGCATTGTAGATAAACCTAAAGAACGGTAAACATGAATACCATCGGGGAGGAAATCAATGGTTCCGTTTCCATTAACATCCTGTGTCCATCCTATTAAATTACCTGTTTCAGCAAGTACATCAGGGTCAAGACCGTTTATTCCTTCAAATGCGGGCATGGTTTCGTTCCAGTAGCCAATTCCATCAACACCGGGAAAATGCCAAAAAGATGTGCTTAATTCATCGTTTAGTATTCTTGTAATTCCGAAAGCTACATGAGCCATACCCTCATTATCCAAAGCAACGGTAATTGAATTATCAACACAATAAAAAGTATCGGTTATTGTTGTTGTAAAATCAAAGAACGGATACGGGTGTTCCCAGATAATGGTTTGTTCCCATGTATCTCCATCATCCGTAGATTTCATAAGAAACAGGTCGTGCATATAAGACCCTACTATAAAAGCAATTGCATTTCCTGCCGGTTCGGCAAAATCATAATCATCACCGCCAAATCCTAAATATTCATCACTTGTCATGTCATCCAGAATGAGATTTTCCGGATTCCATGTTTCTCCACCATCATCCGACCTTGCATATAAAAGAGCAAAATCCAAATTCTGATATTCTGAATAGGTTGTTGATATTGTATGAATTATTTCATTATTTTCGCCATTAGTAACCATTCTGGGCCATGATAAATCTTCTTTTCCCGGAGGTCCTGCTAAAACCGTTTTAATCCATTCACCTTCAAATTTGTTCGTGCGTTTAAAAATACCTAATCCGTCAAGCATAGTGTGATTAACAACTATTTCGCCATCAGGTCCCCAGGGTACATAAGAGGGCCAGCCGGTTTTTTCATCATCTATCCTTACAGTTGGCCACGGACCCCAATCGGTTCCGTTATAAAAGTTATGACCCGTACCGCGTAAAGCGAAACCTGAAGGGTCAAATCCCATTGTCCATACTGCACCAATAGTTCCATCATCGTATAAATATATTCTGTTTTGAGTGGAAGCGTTAGTTTGCAGGTCATACTGTGTATCTCCCATCTGAGTTTCAACAGGAGAAAATTCTGTGGTTCTTACATAAGGATTATAAGGATTTTCAAACTTTGAAATATCCTTAATTGCCTTTCGGTGTTCGAGCTTTACAGGGCTTGTTTTAATGTTAATCCTTTCCTGTGAAAAGCTAAAAAAGCCAATACTTATGGCTAAACTAAAAAGTAATAATTTTTTCATAATAATATATTTTGGTTAAACATAAGGTTATTTCGTAATCGTTTACAGCTTAAATAGCTGATTATAATTGAGATTTTAGATTTTAGATTTATTTAAAGTTTTTACTGCTAAATGTTTTTTTATATTTATGAACATCAAAAGTAATAAATTTAATCTGAATAGTCAAATTTTATCTTACTGAATTAGCTGGTTAGTGGT
>JADFUO010000338.1 GCA_015222115.1 Bacteroidota bacterium
CAATAAAATAATATTCTGTGTTTTTATTAAAAATTTCGCAAAAGTTATCTTTTTTTAAAGGAAGTTTGTTTTTTAACCAATCATCCAATAAAGAAATATTCAATGAAAGTTCATTGACCAAAAAGTCGTAAACGTCTTCCGGTTTCGTACCATAATATTCACTTGCACCAATACCACATTCAAATATTATAATCGGTTTATTTTTTAAAATAACTTTTTTTGCTCCTTTCAAAACAGGTAATTCTCCGCCTTCAACATCAATTTTTATTAAATCAATTTTAACTGTATCTGGTATGATACTATCAAGGGTTTTTACCTGTACTTTAATTTCCTGTATTTCCGGATTTTTAATGTCATATTTCCTTATTAGAATTCCGCTATAGGCAGGTGCATTTTTAACAAATTGAAATGTGGTTTCGCCCCCATGATCACTTAAAGCAAAAGGAAATATATTGTTTAATTTTGAGTATTTTAATTTTAGTTTATCATAAAATTCAGGTAAAGGTTCAAATGCAAAATGCCCCCCATTTGGTGCATATTGCAAAATCAAATCCAGAATTTCACCTTTATGACAACCAACATCAACACATATTGAACCGGATTTTACAACTTTAGAAATAACCTGTTTTGTAAGTCGGTCGTATTTTAAATTCTTTGTTAAATCAATATGTAATGCATTTAAGCTTTTTCTAAGAAATTCTTTTACTATCATGCTGAATTACATTCTATAGTCTGTAAAACGTCAAACTATCCTTTAGTATGCTCTTGCAAATACAACTCTTTGTTTTGAAGGCTTGCCAGTATAAATACATTTTCCTTCTTCGTTTAAATTTTCTATAGGAATAGTACGAATGGTTGCTTTTGTTTCATCTTTTATTTTTTGCTCGGTTTCGGCTGTACCATCCCAATGAGCCAGAATAAATCCTCCTTTTTCTATTCTTTCTTTAAATTCATCCCATGTATCCACTATAAAGGTATTATCTTCTCTGAACGATAATGCTTTTTGAAACAGGTTTGATTGTATTTGCTTTAATAAATTTTCAATTTTATTTTCAATATCTGTAATTTGTAAAACTTCTTTTTCAAGAGTATCCCTGCGGGCAACTTCAATAGTTTCATTTTCTAAGTCTCTTGGTCCGATTACCAATCTAATGGGTACTCCTTTAAATTCATATTCAGAAAATTTCCATCCGGGTTTGTGTGTATCCCTGTCATCGTATTTCACGCTTATTCCTTTCTGTTCCAATGCTTTTTTTATCTGATTTGCTTTAACAGAGATAAGGTCTAATTGTTCTTTTTTCTTATAAATCGGAATGATAACAACCTGGGTTGGGGCTAATTTAGGCGGAAGAACCAATCCGTTATCATCCGAGTGAGCCATTATTAAAGCACCCATAAGGCGTGTTGAAACACCCCAGGAAGTTGCCCAAACATAATCCAGTTTATTTTCTTTTGTAAGGAACTTTACATCAAAAGCTTTTGCAAAATTTTGACCTAAGAAATGTGATGTTCCTGTCTGCAAAGCCTTTCCGTCCTGCATTAAGGCTTCGATGCAATAAGTTTCAATAGCTCCGGCAAATCTTTCATTTGGCGACTTGGTACCTTTAAGCACCGGAACAGCCATCCAGTTTTCGGCAAAATCAGCATATATATTTAACATCTTTTCGGTTTCCTCAACTGCTTCCTCTTTGGTTTCATGAGCCGTATGCCCTTCCTGCCAAAGAAACTCGGTTGTTCTTAAAAATAATCTTGTGCGCATTTCCCAACGAACCACATTCGCCCATTGATTAACCAGTATCGGTAAATCGCGGTATGATTGAATCCAGTTTTTATATGTATCCCAGATAATAGTTTCGGATGTTGGCCTGATGATTAATTCTTCTTCAAGTTTTGCATCTTCATCAACAACAATTTCTTTACCATCTTCAGAAGTTTTTAACCTGTAATGAGTTACAACAGCACACTCCTTTGCAAAACCTTTAACATGACTTGCTTCCTTATTAAAAAATGACTTAGGAATAAATATCGGGAAATATGCATTCTGATGCCCTGTATCCTTAAACATCTTATCTAAAGCAGCCTGCATTTTTTCCCAAATAGCAAAGCCATAAGGTTTAATAACCATACATCCTCTAACTGCCGAATTTTCGGCTAAATCAGCCTTGATCACAAGATCATTGTACCATTGAGAATAGTTTTCTTCTCGGGTTGGAAAATTTTTCGCCATATTAAATCTTGGTATAGTATTTGCTTATTTCTTAAATGTAATTTTAATAAGCAGCAAAAATAATAATAATGTATTCTAAAACACACATAATAAATATAAAATTTACAATGGAGGACAATATCATGAAAACTTTAATTGCTTTATTTGTAACTTCTTTATTTTTATTTACTGCCTGTACTTCATCATACAAGACCGCTTCAACTTATGATGAGGTTTATTATACAACAAAAAAAGTACCGGCTAACCAAGATAATGAAGTAAAAACTCAAACATATTACACATCAAAACCTGTTAGTGAAAGCGCTGAATTTGAATATGACACCGATTATTCCGATAGTGAATATATTGAAGAAAGCGAATATTCGGAATATGAAAATGAACCGTACTATTCATCTACTGAAATAATCACTACTCCTGACAGTACAACTTATATAACAAATAATTATTACTATGATGATTACAATTATGATGATTATTATGATTATAGTTATGCTGCCCGGATAAGAAGATTTCACGGACCTTATCATGGCTTTAGCTATTATGATCCCTATTATACCAACATGTATTGGTATAACTACAATCCATATAGCTGGGGAACAAGTATTTATTTAGGTTATAATTGGATTTGGCCGGAAGTTTACATGGGACCTTCATTCTTTTACGGTCCTACAATTTATGTTGGACTTGGATGGGGATGGGGCGGATATAACTGGGGATGGCCCTATTACAGATGCGGATGGCCCTATTATAGCTGGGGTTACCCATACGGAAGCTACTGGAACGGCTACTGGAACGGCTACTGGGACGGATATTACGGCTGGGGACCATATTATTACTATAACAGTTACGACAGATACTCAAACTATTACTATGGACACAGACCTTCCAGAGGAAGTACAAATAGCAGAACAACTGTTGGAAGAAATGCAAGAGGCTTAGGAGAAAAATACGAAACTGCTTTAGCTTCTGAACGAAAAGCACGTGAACCACATGATGCTAATATTAGGGGTAAAGCAAACGACAGAGCTGCTCAATCGGGTTCAAGCCGTGTTGCTCCAGCTTCCCAGAGAAGTGAAAGAACAGCAGGCAATCAATCGCAGGAAGTTAGAAAAATAAAACCTTCTGAAAGTACCAAAACAGCACAATCTAAAGCTGCACGCCAATATACTGGGAAAAAAGAAGCTCCAGCCCGTGTTTCAAAAACTGGAAAAATCAGCAAACCATCAACATACACTAATGCTGAAAGAACCCGTAATATCGGTAATGAAAGCAGGCAAGTAAAACCTCAGCGAAAATATTCTAAACCGAAAACTTATAATTCTCCTAATTACAGGAAGCCAAAATCCAGTCAGGAATACAG
>JADFUO010000339.1 GCA_015222115.1 Bacteroidota bacterium
AATGAAAACTATCAGAGCATTTCATGTAGATGCCTCTATCGCTTCGCTCATCGGGGTGAATTCGACTAAAATGTTTCACTTCACCTGGCGGCAAATGAAAACTATCAGAGCATTTCATGTAGATCTCTCTATCGCTTCGCTCATCGGGATGAATTCGACTAAACTTATTTAGTTCGGCTTCGCCTCCTAAATAAGAAGTCTCATTCACTTCCCGATACAAAACTTCCCAAAAATATTCCCAAGTATTTCATCGGTAGTTATTTCACCTGTAATTTCGCCCAAATAATGCAGGGCATCTCTTATGTCTATTGAAATAAGGTCGGTGGGTAAGTTGTCATTAAATCCGTTTTTTATATTTGATAGAGCTTCTGAAGCTTTTGTCAGGGCTTCATAATGACGGGTGTTGGTTACAATAGCTGTGTCCTGAAAATCATCAGTAATAATTGATTTTAAAAGACTTTCGGTGATAAGATTAATATTTTCTTTTCGTTTAGCAGATATAAATATGGTTTCAAGTTCAACAAGGTCTTTAAACCCATCAGGCATTTCTATCAGTTTGTCAATTTTATTTCCAATCAGGATTAACCTTTTTTTGTCATTTTTAATTTGATTTTTAAAATCTTCAATTACTTCTTTAATTTGCTCAATAGTTGTGCTGCTGATATCAAAAACATATAATACTATTGAAGCAAGTTTTATTTTTTCATGGGTTCTTTCAATGCCAATGGTTTCAATCTCATCCCCTCCGTCTCTTAGTCCGGCAGTATCAATAAATCTGAAAGAAACACCTTTAATAACAATAGTATCTTCAATTACATCTCTTGTTGTGCCCGGTATTTCCGAAACAATTGCTTTTTCTTCATTAAGTAAAGCATTTAACAAGGTTGATTTACCAACATTCGGTTTACCGATAATTGCAACAGGAATGCCGTTTTTTATAACATTGCCTAATGAAAATGATTCAATAAGATTATTTATTTCCGATTCTAATTTTGATAAAAGTTCAAGTACCTCGCTGCGGTCTGCAAATTCAACATCTTCTTCACCAAAATCAAGCTCTAATTCAATAAGTGATGAGAAATTTAAGAGTTGTTGCCGTAGTTCTTTTATCTTATCTGAGAATCCCCCTCTCATTTGTTTTATAGCAAGACTATGAGAAGTTTTGGATTGAGAAGCAATTAAATCGGCAACTGCTTCTGCCTGCGACAGGTCAAATTTCCCGTTAAGGAATGCACGTAAAGTAAATTCACCGGGTTCTGCAAAACGCACACCATTTTTTATTAAAAGTTCAATGATTTTTTGCTGAATATAATTTGAGCCGTGACAAGAAATTTCAACTGAATCTTCTCCGGTATATGAGTTTGGTTTTTTGAAAATACTGACGAGTACTTCATCTAAAATGTTATCATTTTCATGTATAATACCAAAATGAATAGTATGTGTTTCTGCTTTTGATAATTTAAAATTTAGTTTTTTCGATTTGAAAATTTTATCACAAATACTAAAAGAATCCTGTCCTGATATACGAATGACGGCAATTGCACCTGATCCCGGAGGAGTGGCCGGGGCACAAATTGTATCATTATTAAACAGATATGTTTTACCGGATGAATTCATTTTGATTCATTGTTTTTCAGAAACAAAATTAAGGAAATATTTTATAAATGAATTAAAAACATATTATCTTTGACAAATATATTGTTGGTGATTTGTTACTTGTTTTTTGTTGCTGGTTGCTTGTTACTTGTTGCCGGCAATTCTTAAATAAGCGAATTTAGATTTCAAAAAGCCAAGTACCCAGTACCAAGTACTAAGTACCCGGTACCAAATAATTCTATGGCAGATACTAACAATAAGTGTTTTATTCAATAGATAATATTAAAAGTAAATATGAGTATATTAGTAGATAAATATTCAAAAGTATTGATACAGGGGATTACCGGTACAGAAGGCACTTTTCATACAGAACAGATGATAGATTACGGAACTAATGTGGTTTGTGGAGTAACACCCGGTAAAGGAGAACAAATGCATCTTGGAGTTCCTGTTTTTAATACAGTTGCAGAAGCTATCAAAGAAACCGGAGCAGATGTTTCTGTTATTTTTGTTCCACCTCCATTTGCGGCAGATGCAATAATGGAAGCAGCAGAAGCAGGTATTGGTGTGGTTGTTTGTATAACCGAAGGAATCCCAACCGAGGATATGATCAGGGTTAATACATATTTAAAAGATAAAAAATGCAGATTAGTTGGACCGAATTGTCCGGGTGTAATAACTCCCGGCGAAGCTAAAATCGGGATAATGCCTGGATTTATTCATACTCCAGGAAAAATTGGTATTGTTTCCCGCTCAGGAACTCTCACTTATGAAGCGGTTGACCAATTGACAAAGCTTGGCTTGGGACAATCAACTGCAATAGGCGTTGGAGGTGATCCCATAATTGGAACAAGCATTAAAGATGCTGTTGAATTATTCATGAGTGACCCTGATACCGAGGGAATTGTAATGATAGGCGAAATCGGTGGAACTGTGGAATCAGATGCTGCATACTGGATAAAAGAAAATGGTTTTAAACCGGTAGTAAGTTTTATTGCAGGTGTTACGGCTCCAAAAGGCAGAACAATGGGACATGCAGGTGCAATCATCAGCGGGAAAGATGATACGGCACAAGCTAAAAAAGAAATTCTGCGTAATTGTGGAATTCACGTTGTTGATTCACCAGCCGATATTGGAAAAAAAATGGCTGAGGTTTTAAGGAAGTAAAATATTTTTACTCATCCGATGACTTCAAGTCATCAGATGAGTATCCCTATCATTACACTATCTATATTCGTAAAAGCATAGAAACTGCACAAAAAATATGAAAAAAATAAATCAAAAATAAATCAAAAATCGCTAATCGTTAATCCTTGTTCTTAAATCAATTAGTTTGCAGCTTTGCTACGTTATACTATTATCCTGTAAAACTTTGCTAAAAAAACAAAGTTATTTAGCAAATCCACAATTAGTATGCGATTGATTCAACATTCAACATTCAACATTCAATTTTCATTATTTCTGCATATTCGACTTTGTAGTTTCAATGCTTTTATAAATTATAGCTATCAACTCTTC
>JADFUO010000340.1 GCA_015222115.1 Bacteroidota bacterium
ATTCTTAAAAGCCAATTAATAATTATTGATAATAATTTTTTTGAATCCATTTTAATTAAAAATTTTTAAAACCAATTATTTCTCTAACTTCTTTAATAGTTTTGGAAGCACTTTCGCGGGCTTTATCAGCACCTTGTTTTACAACTTTTCGTAAGTAATCGTTATTTGCTGATAATTCGGTAATTTTATCACGAAGAGGTGCTATGAAGTTAATTATATCTTCGGCTAATTGTTTTTTTAAATCACCATAACGAATTTCACATTTATTATAAAGGTCATTAAAGTGAGTTACAGTGTCTGGTGTTGAAACAACTTTCAACAATGTAAAGAGATTTTCAATAGGTTCTGACTTATTCTGGTTCATTTCGGTTGGTCCGCTATCAGTAACAGCTTTCATAACTTTTTTACGTATTACTTCAGGCTTATCTGCGAAAAAAATTGCATTTCCTTCGCCTTCCGATTTTCCCATTTTTCCACTACCGTCCAAACCAGGAATTTTAACAAGGGCTTCCCCGAAATTATATGCTGTTGGAATAGGGAAATATTCGGTTTTGTATATACGGTTGAATCGTTTGGCGAAAGTTCGCATCATTTCAAGGTTTTGTTCCTGATCTTTTCCGACAGGGACTTTTGCAGCTTTATGGATGATAACATCAGCAGCCATCAATGTTGGATATGTCAAAAGTCCGGCATTAATATTTTCAGGTTGTTTCCTTACTTTTTCCTTAAAAGAAGTGCATCTTTCAAGTTCGCCAAGATATGCATTCATATTAAGCAAAAGATAAAGTTCGGATACTTCGGGCAAGTCACTTTGAATATAAATTGTTGCCTTTTCGGGATTCAATCCTGTAGCTAAATATTCAACTAACACCTGCTTAACATTCCCATGAAGGTTATCCGGAGTAGGATGTGTTGTTAATGAATGATAATCTGCAATAAAGAAATAACAATTATTTTCTTCTTGCATTTTGATAAAATTTTTTATTGCACCGAAGTAATTTCCCAAATGTAAATTACCTGTTGGTCTTATTCCGCTTACTACTATTTCCATGATTGCAAAAATATAAAATATTAGTTACATCTCAATATTTATGAGAATATAGGTTTATAAAATAGAATATTATTTGATGGATTATATATCACATTTTTATCTCATCATTATTTTTATCAAAAAAATGATATTCAAGGAAGTGATAAGAAGGCATTGAGCGTATTTTAATCCATTTTTTGAATTTTAAATACCATTTCGTCTGGATTGAAAATAAACCTTTGGTAAGGTAGGCATATAAATACGGATGCAGCGACAGAGTAAGTTGAGGTTCATTTTGGTCGTGGAGCAGATAGTTAATATTTTTTTCAATTTCGTCGGTAAAAATTATGCTTGGTTTTATTTTACCTGAACCATCACAAACCGGGCATTTTTCAAGAATTTCAATATTCATTTCGGGGCGGACTCTTTGGCGTGTTATTTGTACAAGCCCAAATTTACTTGGAGGCAAAACAGTATGTTTGGCATGGTCTTTTGCCATTTCATCTTTAATTTTCTGATAGAGTGCTTTGCGATTTTTAGCATCATGCATATCAATAAAATCAACAACAATAATACCGCCCATATCACGCAACCGAAGTTGTCGGGCTATTTCTGTGGCTGCTTCAAGATTAACTTCCAAGGCGTTAGTTTCCTGGCTGTTCTCTTTGTTAATTTTGTGTCCGCTGTTAACGTCAATCACATGCAAGGCTTCGGTATGCTCAATAACCAAATATATTCCGCTTTTTATGGTTACGGTTTTACCGAATGAACTTTTTATTTGTTTATCAATACCAAAAGATTCAAAAATTGGGTTTTTGCCCTTGTATAATTTGACTATATCAATTTTTTGAGGTGCAAACGTTCCAATGTAGCTTTTAACATCTTCGTAAAGAACAGGACTATCAACGTAAATATTATTAAAAGATTCGTTAAGAAGATCCCTGAGCAAAGCTGTTGTAAGGTCAAGTTCGCTGAAAATTTTTTGAGGTGCTTTTGCTGAAGCAAGTTTCTTGGTCAAATTATTCCATTTTTCTATCAGGTCTTTCATGTCTGTATCCAGATCGGCAACACGTACGTTTTCAGCAACCGTGCGTATAATTACTCCGAAATTGTTAGGCTTGATACTTCTAATGAGTCTTTTTAAACGATTTCTTTCCTCAATACTTTTGATTTTTTGTGAGATAGAAATTCTGTTAGAAAACGGAATGAGTACAAGAAATCTTCCTGCAAAAGATAATTCGGAGGAGATTCTTGGTCCTTTTGTTGAAATTGGTTCCTTGGCTATTTGGACTAAAATTTGCTGATTAGTACTCAGAACCTGGGAAATTTTCCCGGTTTTCTCAATATTACTTTCAAGTTTGAATTTTTCAAGTGAAAATTGTACGGATCCTGATGATTGTATAATATTGATAAATTTGTATAAAGATTTTATCTGTGGTCCAAGGTCAAAATAATGTAAAAATGCATCTTTTTCATAACCAATATTTACAAAAGCGGCGTTAAGCCCTGGTATGATTTTTTTCACTCTTCCCAGGTAAACATCACCTACAGAATAGTTATTATTATTTTTCTCTTTGTGTAATTCAACAAGGAATTTATCCTCTAACAGAGCTATATCAATTTCCGCAGAACTTGAATTTATTATTAATTCCTTATCCACAATAAAATGTTTTAGATAAATATATGAACACTGATCAACTCAGTGGTGATTAGATAAACAGGGAAGAAATCTATAATTTGTAAGGAATACAACATTATCACATAATATGTTAACACATTATGTGATAATGTTGTAAATTAAAAATTAATTTTTATTTCTTTTTATGTCTGTTTTTTCTTAAGCGTTTTTTACGCTTATGTGTTGACATCTTGTGTCGTTTTCTCTTTTTCCCGCTAGGCATAACTAAGATAAAAAAATTAGTACTACTTTACGTTAGATTTAACTTCGTTAACAAATGATTTAGCAGGTTTAAAAGAAGGAATATTATGAGCAGGAATAATAATAGTAGTGTTTTTTGAAATATTTCTTCCTGTTTTTTCAGCTCTTCTTTTTATGATAAAACTACCAAAGCCTCTTAAATAAACATTTTCACCATTAATCATGGATTTTTTTACAGTTTCCATAAAAGTTTCAACTGTTGACTGAACAGCAACTTTTTCGATTCCTGTTTTGTTAGCGATTTCTGCTACAATTTCTGCTTTTGTCATATCTTTTATATTTTAATAGTTTGATAATAAATTTATTAAATAGGGCTGCAAATATAATATTTTTTTAATTTAATGCGAAAATAATATTTTTTTTTAATTTATTATTAAAACATTCCATTTCTCTCATTGACAGATGGCAAGAAAGTTAGAATTATGTCTTTACTGGGATAATATAGAAA
>JADFUO010000341.1 GCA_015222115.1 Bacteroidota bacterium
CAAGTGTAAAGAAAAATTAATGACCAGTATAAAAAATGATCCGAAATTTAATGCAGAAGAAATAATTAAAGGTATTCGTCAACATGATAAGTTGGTATTACAATATGTTTATATAACTTTTTATCAATTTATAAAATTTTTTGTAAACAGGAATAGTGGTAATGATGATGATGCAGAAGATGTTTATCAGGATGCGATTATAATAATTTATAAAAAAGCAAAAAAAGAAGATTTAAAAATCAATTGTTTATTTAAAACTTATTTATACTCAGTTTGCAGGATATTATGGTTAAAGGAGTTGGAAAAGAAAAAAATAAAAATTGAAAAATTATGGGATAACGAAGATTATATTGACTTATCAGATGACATTCTTACAATTATTGAAAAAAATGAGAAATATAAATTATATCAATCACATTTTCTAAGGCTTGAAGAAGATTGTCAGAAAGTTTTGCGATTATCCCTTAATAATGTACCGTTAAAAAAAATTGCACAAATAATGGGATATAAGAGCAAAGATTATGCAAAAAAAAGAAAATACAAGTGTAAAGAAAAATTAATGACCAGTATAAAAAATGATCCGAAATTTAATGAATTAAAACATTAAAACACCAATATATGCCGATACAGGCAGGTTCGAAATAATATAACATAACTTAATATTTTAGTAGGATGAAAAATTATCTTGAATTAATTGAAAAATTTCACAATGGCGAACTTTCAAACGAAGAGTTGGAAAAGTTCAAAATTAAATTACGCTCAAATCCTGAATTTAAAAAGGACTTTGATTTGTATAAAGAAATTAATAATGCTATTCTTGAAGATGATGTAATTGAATTGAGAAACCAGGTGAATTCAATTCAAGGATCTTCAATAAACGATACACAGAAAAACCGTATCAGAAAATTATACTCAAATAAATGGTATCTTGCTGCAGCTGTAATTACGATTGTTATAATAATCGGTACTTTTTTAATATCAATTATAAGTGATACATATTCAAACGAAGAATTGTTTAAAAAATACTATGAGCCAGAAGATGCAGTATTAATTACCCGTTCAGGTAATTCAGAATCTGATTTGGATTTAACAAAAGCATTACAACAATTTGAACAACAAAATTATAAGGAAGCCATTCCTTTATTGAGAAAAATTGATAATAATGTTTTATCAAGATTTTATTTAGGAATTGCTTATATTGAAACTAATGATTTTTCAAAAGCCATTAATGAATTTAAAGGTGTTATTGATCACGGTGATAATTTGTTTATTGAACAGTCGGAATGGTACCTTGGTCTTTGTTATCTCATTAGTAATGAAAAAAATAAAGCAATTAAAGATTTCCGGAAAATCATATATGAAAATAGCTTATATAAACCTGAAGCTGAGGAGATTCTAAATAAAATTAAATAGAATAGATAGAACTATAAATAATATCAAACATAATAAGAATTTGCATTAATAATAAAAAATTCAACTTCAAACCGTCAGACTTCAAACTTTTTCATTACCTGAAAATTATTTCGACAAATATTTCTTTCTGTAAATCCATACTGATAAAATGACAATAATTATTAAAACACATACAGATAGCAGTATGGGATTTATTCCGGTACTTTTACATAATGGGGAAGTATTTCCAATATCAACATAAGCAGCCCAAAAATATGGGTGTGCTCTAAATTGAGAAGCTGATTTTAAATAATCCAGTTTAGCTTTTCTTAAAGCATTATCTATTGAGTTTCCCTCTTTTAGATTATTATAAAATTTAGTCATTATTTCAACTCCTGATTTATCTTCAATTTTCCAGAGTGTCATAATTATACTTTGTACTCCCGAATATAAAAATCCGCGTGCCAGACTCATAATACCTTCACCTTTGCTTAATTTGCCAAAACCTGTATTACAAGCACTTAAAACAGCCAAACGGGCATTTAAATCCAGGTTATATATTTCATAAGTGTTTAAACAGCCGTCTTCAACACTGTCATTATCAAGAGTAAAGACCATTTTGGAGTACATAGGGTTTTCGTCATCTATGATTGTATGCATGGCAAAGTGCAAAACATCAAAATTATTTGCGAATGTTTTGAAGTTTAGTTCGGTTGCATCCAAATCCTGTAAAAATTTGCCATCAAAAATTTTATTGATGTTATTAATTTCGTTTTTTGCATTTTTTATCGGAATTAAAATATCGCTGAATTTATTTAAAACAAGAGATTGATTTTTTTCAGTTTTATCCGTAATTTCATAAGCAGGAGCAAAGGCTAATAATTTATTTCCAGTAGTTTTTGTTTTATAATCCTTGAACAATAATGTAGCAGAATAAGAATAACTGATGGGGTAATTTTTGATTAAGTAAAATAAATTCCGGTAATCAATTTTTTCAACATCAGGCAGCATTGAAATTAATGCCTCAAAAGGTATATAACCTAATATGCCGTCAGGGATGATTATTAAATCTTTACCTGTGATTAAGTTTTGAATAGGTTTAATAAGATCGCGATATAATTGATATGAAACAATTGAATAATCTCTAAAATTTACATTTGAATTTTCTGCTGAAACATTTTTCAATAATTTACGAAGCTCTTCAATATTTCTAAAGAAAGTACTGTCAATTGGAAGTTCAAAAGCAGAAAACTTTTCGGAAGTAATAACAAATATAAACAATAGACTATCGGAAACAGTATATTCAATAAGTGCTTTATTTTTATTTAATTTTTTTTGGATTGTTTTCACACTAATAACATTCTTATCATACTTTAATGAATAATATTGTTTATGATTTTTCTCAAATTTTGAAATCAGGCTGTCATATTCCCTGTTCATGTCAAAAAGTTTTGATTCCCATAAATTTATTTTCACAGAATCAGGATTTTCTGAATTTTTTTCATCATAAACCAACTTTTCATAAGCACGGATTTTTCCATTTATTTCTTTTTCAATCTTCTGCAATGTTTCAGGAATATCACCAAATTTAATAGCATCAACATCCCGTATTGACGCTAAAAGAACAGCGGATTTACTTTTTTCAGCATATTCAAAAGCTGTTTCCAGATATTTTTTATCCTTTGTTGTTTTATATAATTCAAGCGATATTTTAATTGCATTATCAAAAGTGTTTTTTACATTTTCCGTAAGAGTATATTTACTTTCTTTTGAAAGATAATCCCTGACCTTTTCAATTAATTTTACAGTTAGGTCATAGCATTTCAGGCTTTCTTTCAGATCATTAATATTATTAGATTCGGAATATAAACTGGAGAAAGCTTTAGCTTTTCCTAATAAGGGATATAAAAGATTAATGTCAAGAATAATGTTTTCAAGATTGGGATTTTTGTAAAAATTCGTATCATTAAAATCATAAACATTTGAAATAATAGCCTGTTGATAATATTTAATTGATCTTAAAAAATCTTTATGTATATAATAATAGTTACCGATTTGTGTAAGAGCATTTGACACATTAGGATTTTTTTGCCCGAAATTCTCTAAATAAATATTATAAGCATTTTTTAGCAAAAACAAAGCTGTTGTATCATCACCATTTTTAATACAAAATTCGCCATAAGCTAAATAACTATGACCTAATTCGAGATGATTTTTTCCAATTTCGTTATCTGCAGTTTTTATAGCCAGTTTATAATATTTTTCCGCTTTGTTAAATTGTTTAAGTTTATTATATATTTTAGCAAAGTTTCTTAATATAATGGTTTTAGAAATGGGATTTTTGCATATTGACAGACTTTTCTGATAGTAATCCAATGCTTTATTATAATCGTTTTTTTTATTATAAACTGAGCCTAAATTATTATATATTATTGATATATCAGGGTGGTCAGGAGATAAATTTAAATTGAAAATATTTAGCGCATTTTTATAATACATTAAGGCTTTATCATAGTCTGTATTATCATTATAAACATTACCCTTATTTAGATAAATGTTACCTAATGAGTTATAATTTTTTCCAAATTTTTGAAGGTAAATATTTTCTGCTGAATCAAGATAATTTATGCAATTATCAAATTTTTGTAGTAAGTAATTCAGGGATCCTAAATTAAGATAAATCCTTCCTAAATTTGGGTTATCATAACTTAATATATTTCTGTTTATGTTTAAGTTTTTGTTAAAATACTCATTAGCTTTGTCAAAATCACCTCTGATTGCAAAAATAATTCCGATGTTTTGTAAATAGGTTGCTATAGCGGGTTCATCCTTAATTTTTCTAAGCATAGAGATTTCCATGGCTTTCTGATAATATTTTATGGATTCATCATAATTACCCTTATAGTAATAAAACATTCCTAAATTATTATATGTATCGGCAAGAATTGTGTCGTTTTCTCCGTTTGCTTCTATTCTGTATTTAATGGATTTATTTGAATAATTAATAGCATCATTATAATCACCCTTGCTACCGAATATTGTTCCTTTAATATGTAAAAGTTCGGCAAATAAATTTTTATTGTTTATTAATAAATTGATATTTTTATTATTTTCAATCTGTTGGATATGGTCAAAGGCTTTGCTAAGCTCTCCCTTTATTCTTAAATTATTTGAAATTTTTAATAAGCATTTTGTATAATCAATCCAGTTATTAGCATTTTTATATAATTTACCGGCTTGTTCATAAAAATATAACGAGCTGTCGTAATCGGCATTTCTAAAATAAATTAAACCTTTATTGAATAATCTTTTTGCCTCAACAGTAC
>JADFUO010000342.1 GCA_015222115.1 Bacteroidota bacterium
AATGAAAACCTATAATGAAATTTATATACTTGACCTACATGGAAACAGTTTGAAAAAGGAAACAACCCCCGAAGGTGGAAAAGATGAAAACGTTTTTGATATCAGGCAAGGAGTTGCAATTGTTTTATTTGTAAAATTAAAAGATAAAAAAAATTGTAAAATTTATCATACTGATTTATTCGGCCTTCGTGAAAAAAAATATAATTGGTTAGAAAAAAATGAATTTACTGTAAAAAATTATAAAGAAATTACTCCCGAAACTCCTTATTATTTTTTAATTAAACGTGATACCGAAAAAATAAAAGATTATCTTAAATGGACAAAAATTAATGAAATCTTTCCAGTAAATAGTGTTGGTATTGTTACGGCAAGAGATAAGTTAACAATAAAATTGAGTGAACATGAAGCTTGGAATACTGTATTAAACTTCTCCAAACTTGACCCTGAAATTGCACGTGAAGCATATAATCTTGGTGAAGATGCCCGGGATTGGAAAGTAACTTTTGCACAAAGAGATTTAAAAGATAGCGGCTTAGATAGAGATAAGATTGAAAAAATTTTATACCGACCTTTTGATGAACGCTTCACTTACTACACAGGACGAAGCAGAGGATTTCATTGTATGCCTCGCAAGGAAGTTATGCAGCACATAATAAAAGGGAATTTTGGTATTATTACTTCGAGAATAATTAAAGGAGCAAAATACCAACATACATTTGTAACAGAAAATATAACAGATGCTTCATTACTTGCAGCAAATACTGCTTCCAGTTCATATCTTTTTCCTCTTTATATTTATCCTGAAACAAATCCGCAAAAGAAAAAATCGGGAAAAATTTTAATGCTATTTGAACCGGAAGAAAAATATATAACAAAACGACCGAATATTCAAGGTACTTTATTTGAAAAACTCAATGGCAAATACAATAAACATTTAACTCCCGAAGAAATTCTATATTATATTTATGGAATTTTATACAGCAATGTCTATCGTGAAAAATATGCCGAATTTCTGAAAATTGATTTTCCTCGTATTCCTTTTACTGCAGATTATGACTTATTTGAAAAAATTGCCGAATACGGCAAAAAATTATCAGATTTACACCTGCTAAAAAGTGAAATAATAAATAACCCAATAGCCAAATATCAAGGCATAGGCGAAAACGACAGGATTGAAAAAATTCAATACACCGAAAACGAACAAAGAATTTATATCAATAACGAAAAGTATTTTGAAGGTATTATACCGGAAGTTTGGAATTATTACATTGGTGGATATCAGGTGCTACGAAAATACTTAAAAGACCGTAAAACCAGAATAATGAACGACCCGAGACATTATTGCAAAATTGTAACAGCCATTTCCAAAACTATTGAAATCCAAAAACAAATAGATGAAATATATGAAGAAGTTGAAGATGAACTAATTGAATTATAAATATATTTTATTTATTACTATTTTTACTTGCAACACTTACCACATTTGAAAAGTAAATTGCAAAAGACCGATATGCCAGATAAGACCATTTTGAAAACACAGCAAATAAATCTTACTTGTTTTCGCTTATTAATTTTTCAAAATACATAGCAAACGAGCGATAAAGAAAGTG
>JADFUO010000343.1 GCA_015222115.1 Bacteroidota bacterium
CTCCTTACGGTCGTAAGGCTGAGGTTGAGATGGTTAAATGTTGGAGCGAAGCGGAAATCCCGATAGCGAAGCATGAGCGTATCGGGAGTTGAATGTTGGAGCGAAGCGGAAATCCCGATAAACGAAGTGGTCGGGAGTTAAATGGTTATATTGTTTGATGGCTGAATCCGTAATCCGTAACTCGTAATTGGTAATCCGTCTTCCGTCCTCAACTACAAATATCCAGTATCTATTTCTTTTATCTTTTTCCTTTTTACTTTAGCCTTTAGCCTTTTTTAGCCTTGTGCCCGGAACAAGAATCGAACTTGCACGACCTAAAGGTCACATGGCCCTCAACCATGCGCGTCTACCAGTTCCGCCACCCGGGCAAAAAACTTTGTCCCAAAGGGACTACTTCGCAGCAAAAATAATATAAATTCTTGAGATGGAAATATTTTATTGATATTTATAGAAATTGAATTGATATTAAATGATATTAAATGAATGGTTGAATGGTTAGATGTTTAAATTGGAAATTGGAAATTGGAATTCGTAATCCGTAAATCTAAAATCTAAATTCGTAATTAATGTCATCCTGAGCGAAGACGAGGGACGTAATTCGTAATCCGTGGTAATAGTCAAAAACCTACATTCTGTCATCTGTCTTCTGTCATCTGTCTTCCCGATTCGTTCCCCATCGGAATTAATTCGACTAAATACGGCTAAACAAAACAAAATTGAAAAGTGAGAGTTTTTTTGTATTGGTACTTCTACATTCAATATTCGATGTTCTATATTCATTATTCAAATTTGAAAGCAAATATATTTTATCAGCACATCAAAATATTATTTTGCCCTCATCATTTAACTATTCAACCATTTAACAAAAAAATGTAACTTTACACACTTTTTTCTAAAATCAATTCAATATGTTCAACGAAAAAGACCTTAAACAAATCCAATCTAAAGGAATTGACCTGCAAACAATTGATTTTCAAATTGAACATTTTAAACAGGGTTTCCCTTTTATTAACTTAGTTTCTCCTGCGACAAGGCAAAATGGTATAATGTTTTTTAACGAAAAAGAAACAAAAGAACTTTCTGATTTCTACACAGAAAACGCCAAAAACAAAAATGTTCTGAAATTTGTACCTGCTTCAGGCGCTGCCAGCCGTATGTTTAAGCATCTATTTGAATTCAGGGATAATTACAAAGGTACTGATGAAGATTATAAACAATTTCTTAAAGATAAAAGCTTCAATTCTGTTTACAATTTCTTTGATGAAATAAAAAACTTTGCCTTTTATGATGATCTAAAAGCCGTTATGCTCAAACATGGACTTAATATTGAACAATGTATTAAAGATAAAGATTTTGTAACTGTAATTGATTTTTTGCTTTCGGAAAAAGGATTGAATTATGCAAAACTTCCGAAAGGCTTGATAAAATTTCATAATTATCCTGATGGCTCACGTATGTCGGTAGAGGAGCATCTGGTTGAAGGAGCGGTTTATTGTAAAGATAAGAATAATATTGTTGCCATTCATTTTACAGTTTCGCCTGAACATAAAGAAGAATTTATTGAGGCAGTTAACAGGGTAAAAGGAAAATATGAAAAATATTTCAATGTAAAATTTAATGTTGATTTTTCAATACAAAAATCTTCAACCGATACAATTGCCGTTGATATGGATAATAAACCTTCCAGGAAACAAGACGAAAGTTTATTATTC
>JADFUO010000344.1 GCA_015222115.1 Bacteroidota bacterium
CATGGCTACGATCCGACTTTCGTCGGCAGCGTCAGATGTGTATAAGAGACAGAAGCCCGCCTCAAAAGGAAAAGAAAATGTAAAATCCATTGTTCTGCAAAGTCATATTGATATGGTTTGTGAAAAAAACAGCGATATTGTCCATGATTTTGATAGAGACCCCATCCAAGCATGGATTGACGGAGAATGGGTAAAAGCAAAAGGAACAACACTCGGAGCTGATGACGGCATTGGGATTGCTGCACAGTTAGCTATTCTTGAATCCAACGATATTGAACACGGACCTGTTGAATGTCTTTTTACCATTGATGAAGAAACAGGTCTGACAGGTGCTTTTGGTTTGAAATCCGACCTGCTTAAAAGCAATATTTTATTAAATCTTGATTCGGAAGACGAAGGTGAACTATTCATCGGTTGTGCCGGTGGCAAAGACACTTTGGCTAATCTTTATTTTTCAAAAGAAAATGTTCCAGATAATATTACTGCTTTTAAAATTACTGTTGGGGGTTTAAAAGGCGGACATTCAGGCGACGACATACAAAAAGGACTAGGAAACGCAAATAAAATACTGAACAGACTTTTATGGAATGCAACAAATAGATATGGTATGAGATTGTCAGTCTTTGACGGTGGCAATTTACGCAATGCCATTGCCAGAGAAGCTTATGCAATTGTTACTGTTCCTGCAAAATCCCAAAACAAATTCATTAAATATGTTGAAGATTTTGAGAAAACAATTCAAAAAGAATATAAAATCACTGAACCTGACTTAAAAGTTAAAGCCTATTCAACACAAACACCAGAATTTCTAATTGATATAACATCTCAAAATAAATTACTAAATGCAGTTTATGCCTGTCCTCACGGTGTTATTACCTGGTCGGCAGAAATACCAAACTTTGTGGAAACCTCAACTAACCTTGCTTCTGTAAAAACACTAAAAGATGAATTTCTGATAACTACCAGCCAGAGAAGCTCTGTTGAATCAGCAAAGAAAGATATTTGCGATATGGTTGCAAGTGTGTTTAAACTGGCAGGTGCTAAGGTTAAACATACTGACGGTTATCCGGGCTGGAAGCCGAATCCGGATTCGGAAATAGTTGATATCACAGAAGACTCTTATAAAAAACTTTTTAATCAGCAACCAAAAGTTCGTGCTATTCATGCAGGTCTTGAATGCGGATTGATCGGCCACACATATCCCAAAATGGACATGATCTCTTTTGGACCAACATTAAGGGGTGTACACTCGCCCGATGAAAGACTGGACATTGAAACCACTAAAAAATTCTGGGACTTGTTAATTGATGTTTTGAAAAATATACCGGAAGAATAAATATTATTACTCTATATTTTTTTGTATGAGTAAATAAAATTTTAATTAACAATATATGTTTTGAAATTTATAGAAATTTATAGAAATAGATTATGTGTCAATTAATGTCTAAAAACAACAAAATTATTTACCAATTAACAGTTGAGGATATTCAAAATGTGGCAAATCAGGAATTGGGAAGAAGTCTTTCAGATGCTGAAATAGAGAGTATTATTGAACCTATTGCAGAAAAAATTTGGTGAAATATAATTCTGGAATTAACCCATCATAAACCTTAGCCTTACGACTGAAAGGAGTCCGTATGGAGCCTTAGCCAAAATCTATAATATATCAGCAAAACTCGAATTATTAATGTCTATATCCCAACCCCAATCCCAACTCTGAAAATTGGGTTGGTATATGGCGAATCAATAGTTTCATTCAGATTGAACAAAATAAGAATGTTAACTGAAACATTAGGACCGAGCCATTGCCTGTACCCACCTCCGATTAAATATGCAGGCACTGTAACTCTTTCTTTATCAAAAGGATTTACGTAATATGGTTCATAGCTCAACAATTGATATTCGGCATGTGCGAAGAAATCACGAAAAACATAATATCTTGCAAAAACACTAGCACCGTAAATATTAGTTTCATAAACCGGAATCCAGCGGTTATCCTTATAATATTGATAAGTAAATCCAAGTCCGGCAATAAATCTTTCGGTTATTTTATAGCCAACCATTGGCGAAATATCAATTAAAGTGATTGTGCCAAATTGCAATCCTAAACCACCACCGAATACAAACCGGTTTTGTATAGGTTCTTTATTTTGTTGTGCAAAAGCAGAATTGCCAAAATTCAAGCAAAATACAAGTATAATTATTCCAATTATTCTCAATATAGAATTTAACCGTGATTTCATAATATTTTGGATGTAATAAATTTCAAGACAAATTTAAAACTTATTAGAACGCAAACAAGTAAAAAATTAAGTAAGCGATAACTGTTTTAGAAATGGAATGTTTTTAAAATTACAATATTTCATGAAAAATATCGTATAATAACTGAATTTATACTAATGCGGAACAGAAATGCAAAAGTTTTATAGGTCTGTTCCGCACGCATAACTACTTCTAAACAGCTATGCTTCGCAAAACTTGCCCGTATGGGCCTGTTAAGAATTAGTATATTAATTTTGACAGCTAAATTTTTAATGATGTTTTCGGATAGATTTATTAGTATTTTTTTTAAGACATGTATTGTTATTTTTTTATTCTTTTTAATATTTTCTTCGTGCAAAAAAAAGGATGATTTTATAACCGATCCTTCATTTAAATTGGATTTCTCTACCGATTCAATTGTATTTGATACGGTTTTCACTACTGTTGGTTCAATTACAAAACAGTTAAAAGTTTATAACAACAACAAGCAAAATGTAAAAATATCTTCAATTCAATTAGCCGGTGGCAACAGTTCGAATTACAGGATAAATATTGACGGGAGTCCAACTACTTCACTAACAGATGTTGAGATTGCCGGTAATGACAGTTTATACATTTTTATTAAAGTAATTATTGATCCCAATGATGAAAATTCACCTTTTGTTGTTGATGATAAAATTGTTTTCCTGACAAACGGAAACCAGCAGGATATTGACCTGGTAGCATGGGGGCAAAATGCATACTATATCATTGCCGATACTTATGTTCAGGGTTTCCCTCCATATAAAATTGTAGCTCACGAATTTTCAGATACTACATGGGATAGCCAAAAGCCTTTTCTGATTTATGGTTATGCAGTTATTGATTCTAATGCAATTTTAAGAATTGATGCAGGTGCTAAAATCCATTTTCATAATAATTCAGGTTTGTGGGTTTATAAAGGCGGTTCAATAAAAGTCAACGGTACATTGGATTTCCCCGTAACTTTCCAGGGCGACAGGCTTGACATGGATTACAGGGAATTACCTGGTCAGTGGGACAGGATATGGCTTAACGAAGGCAGTATTGATAATGAAATCAATTATGCAATAATTAAAAACGGTTTTATAGGAATACAAGCCGAAACACTGCAGGAACAAATGGGAAATCAGCTTATTCTTACAAACACCATCATTGAGAATATGAGCGGAATGGGAATTTTTACAAGATTTTATAATATCTCGGCAAATAATAATGTAATTGCAAATTGCGGAACTTACACACTTGCAATCACAATGGGCGGTAATTATGATTTTCGCCAGTGTACTTTTGCCAATTACTATAATTACTCAATAAGACTAAATCCGGCATTATATTTAAACAATTTCTACTACGACACATTAGGAGTACCGCATACACTCGATTTAAATGCTTTTTTCGGTAATTGTATAAATTACGGCAGAAATGATGAAGAAATGCAGTTTGATGAAGAACCCGGCTCTGAATTTGTTTATAAATTTGACCATTGCCTGTTAAAAACAGAATTGAATATTTCCACCAGTGAACACTTTATAAATTGCCTGAAAAACGAAGACCCTTTATTTGTAGATTATGAAATCAACAACTATGAATTGGACACATTATCTCCTGCCATTGATGTTGGAAGTTTTAGTATTGCCGAAACCGTACCTTATGATATTCTTGGAATCAGCAGACTTGAAAGCCCTGATTTAGGGGCTTATGAGTTTGTTCCGGGACAATAATTCTGTTCATGGTTTTCCTACAACATCTGATTTTTTAATGAGGAATGATGGAATGGTGGAAATATTAAGACTATCAATATTCCAATATTCCAACGACCAAAAGTAGACCGAATGAATGTTCCTCTGTTTTCTGCACACATAAATAAAGTTAAATATTTTAAGATATAAAACACAGAATAACAACATAATACAACTTGATCTTTTATGGTTTTGGGTGTCCAGAAAATTTAAAGACAATTTTTTGATAAATTTTGAATATGTTATGAAATTCAGAAACCTCAGCACAGATATGTAGCTTAATTATTGTACTTTTTTTTTGATAAAAAAGTACCAAAAAATCAAGGCTTATTAAAAATCAACTAAA
>JADFUO010000345.1 GCA_015222115.1 Bacteroidota bacterium
GATGATAATCATTTATTTTATCTTGATGGAGTAATACGTACTGCCAAAGAAAACGGTGCTGATTTCTTTTTAAATCCAAGCTGGAGCTCAATAATCGCTGCATGTTACTTTGGTCGTGATATTCCAAATCTGACATTTAAAATTTCAATGTTGCTTGCTACCCAAAACACAATGCAATTAAGAATGCTGCTGAATATCATTAATGAATATATTAGGGACGACAATACTACTCCAATTTATGAAATAAATATTGGAAACGGTGTAAGTCCGCATAATTTTATACAGTGTGCCAAGGAGCTTAAAGAAAGCGGTATCAAGGGAGTAAGTCTTGCTGCTCATATTCGCATCAATCCTGATTTGGGAATTGAGAATTTTGATTGGACAGAAAATGCTTATAACGTTCTGGAAAACGGAACAGATATGACTTTCAAATACGAAAGTGACGGCACAAAAAGAGAGCTTGACACTATGGCAACATATTTTATGTCCGATGATGAAAGACTTGCAAATGCTGATAAAATCGGGGATGTTATTTATTATAAAGCACTTCGTGCAACTAACGACGGCAAAGACATGATAAGAAAAGGCATCAGGGTTGTATTTGGGAAAGGTTCATATTAAGATAAAGCTCTGGATTTAAGAGTCGAAATTTTTTTAAAACTTATCCGTAGGAGCAAGTTTGATAAAAGGCACAAAAGTGTGATATATTACAAACAATTACGGATTACGAATTACGAGTTACGAGAAGCTCCAAACACGTAATTCGTAAAAATACATTATAATAATTAACATTGACATGTTATCATTAATGATATTTTAAAGAGTTTAGCTATGTATATAAAAAAAAATATAGTATTATTTTTTCTGTTTTTTAGTTTAATAGTCTTTATCAGTTCTTGTGTGGAAGTAAAATTTGAACAACCACAGCCGGCAGGAATAAAAGCTGAAAAAATATTTCCAGTAGATTTACAAGGTACATATATTGACGAGAATAATGATACATTGATTATAAATGATGTAACTTACAGATTTGGGAATGGAAAAACAATCTTCGGTGGAGGAGGAGAACTTTCGGAAAATCTGATCCTGAAAAAATATAAGAAATACTATTTTCTTAGCGAAAAAAATGATAGTCTGTGGAATATAATTGTTGTTAAATTAAAGAACAAAAATGATTTAAAGGTTTTTATTATTGACTGTGAAAATAAAGAAAAAATAGAAGAATTGAAGAAAATAACAAATGTAAAAGAAAGATATAAAAGTGAAGGAGAAATAGACTATTATATAATTAACCCTGATAAAAAAGAGTTGAAAAAAATGTTACGAAAAGAAATACTCACAGAAGTTGGCACATTTAAAAAATTTCATTAATACAAACACTTATGATTAAAAACTGGCAAAACAGATTCTCTGAAAACATTAAGGATTACGAAGGCTATCCGATAGGAAAGACCCTTAAATATCTGGCTGACCCTGAAATTATTTCTTTGGCAGGAGGATTACCTTCGCCAAAAGTGTTTCAGAAATCGGAAATGAGAATAATATCTGAAAGAATTTTAAACATAGATATTGATAAAATCATGCAGTACTCTGCTATTCCCGGTGAACAATCGCTTGTAGATGCTATAATTGGTTTTTTAAAAAGGGATGATATAAATGTTGAAAAGAAAAATATTCTCATCACTACATCGGGTCAGCATGGACTGGACTTAGTTGGACGACTTTTCTTAAATCCCGGCGATAGGATTATCATTGACAGACCAACTTTCGCAGGTGCTTTGGTCGCTTTTGAAATGGAACGTCCCGAATTTATCGGAGTTGACATTGAAAATGATGGCTCAAATGTTCAGGTTTTCGAGCAAAAACTCGAAGAAATGAACAAGCAAAATAAATTACCAAAATTCATTTATGTAGTTCCTGATTTCCAGAATCCAACAGGTATAACAATGAGTTTTGAAAAAAGAAAAGAATTATTGGATTTGAGCTATAAATATAATGTTCCGATAATTGAAGACAGCCCTTACCGCGACCTTCGTTATTACGGTGACCCGATTCCTTCAATTTATTCACTTGACCAAAAACATAATAACGGTGGTGGAAATGTGATAGGATTATACACTTTCTCAAAAATATTCTGTCCGGGATTAAGGGTTGGATTTAATATCGGACCGCCGGAAGTAATTGAAAAAATGACAAATATCAAAGAAGGAAATATTCTTAACACCCCAAAATACAACCAGGATTTATGTATGGCATTTCTTACTGAAATGGATTTAGATTCTCATTTTAAAAAATGTAAAAAATATTATCGTGAAAAGCTGCAGGTATTTCTGAAAACAATGGAAAAATATTTTCCAAAAGAAACAGGAGTAACATGGACAACATCTGAAGGCGGTCTTTTCCTTTGGGTATCTGTACCCGAACATATTGATACAAACGAATTATTTTTTGAAGCAATAAAATATAAAGTTGCTTTTGTTCCCGGCGAGCAATTTTACGGCGAAAATCCTGCAAAAAATCACATGAGAATAAATTTTTCTTATGCTTCAAAAGAGCAGTTAGCAGAAGCTATTAAACGTCTCGCTAATTGTATTAAGCCATTACTTTAAATTTTAATAAAATGGATTTAGGGATTAAAGATAAAATTGTTTTAGTAACTGCCTCAAGCAAAGGTCTCGGAAAAGCTGTGGCACTTCGTCTTTCACAGGAGGGTGCTAAGGTAATGATATGTTCCAGAAATAAAGAAAACCTTTTAAAAACCAGAGATGAAATTTCTAACAAAACAGGTGGAATTGTAAAAGCTTTTATTGCTGATGTTACTGATAAAGAACAGGTAAAAACAATGATTGACCAGATTGCTGAAGAGTTTGAAACAATTGATATTTTAGTGAGCAATGCAGGAGGGCCTCCCGCAGGAAAGGCAGAAGATTTTTCTTTAGCTGATTATCAAAATGCAATTGAACTTAACCTATTAAGTACAATAGACCTTTGTTATAAAGTTTTGCCATATATGAAAAAACAGCATTGGGGAAGGATCATAAACATTACTTCAGTTTCGGCAAAGCAGCCGATTGATGTTTTGATACTTTCCAACACTTCAAGAGCCGGGGTATTGGGCTTCTCAAAATCCCTGTCAAGCCAGGTTGCATCTTTAGGAATTACAGTAAATTCAGTTTGTCCCGGATACACAAAAACCGAAAGAGTTGAAAATTTGGCAAAGGCATTTGAGGAAAGCGGCAAAGGAACACAACAGGATTTTTATAATAATCTTGAAAAAACCATTCCAATGCGAAGAGTCGGAACACCTGAAGAGTTTGCACAAACAGTTGCTTTTCTTGCTTCTGAAGGAGCAGGTTATATTACCGGCGTTGCTTTACAGATTGACGGAGGGTATATACAAGGCTTGTATTAAGAAAAATATGGTAGTATAAAGCTATGATGAAAATGAGGGTTTAAAAAGGCTGAGGCTCCTACGGACTTCCTTCGGTCGTAAGGCTAAGGCTTAGGAAAAAATTCAATAAATGTTTAGAAACAAGTAACTTTAATTTTAACCTTAGCCTTGGTAAAACTGTAGCGACTAATTTGATTTTCATAAAAAAATAAAAATTATTAAATAAAAACAAAAATTATTATCATGAAACACAAAATTGCAATTTTAGGATTTGGAACAGTAGGACAAGGAATCTCTGAAATCCTTTTAAACAAAAAAGAATATCTGAAAGATAAATATGATTTTGAATACGACATTGTAGCAGTAGCTGATTTTGTATACGGAAACGTCTATAATCCTGATGGGCTGGATATTCCTTTGATGCTTCAGGAAGCAAAAGAGAAAAAGAAATTTTCAAAAGATTTAAGCAATTGGGATAATCTTGAGTTAATTAGAAACTGTAATGCTGACATCTTATGCGAATTAACCTATACAGATTTAAACACCGGTGGACCTGCAATTGACCATGTTAAAGCTGCTCTTGAATCGGGTAAGCATGTTGTAACGAGCAACAAAGGACCTGCTGCATTGTTTTATCCTGAAATGAAAAAAATAGCAGATAAAAACGGTGTAAAATTTATGATTGAAGGAACTGTTTGTGCAGGAACTCCGGTTATAAATCTTGCTGATGGACCATTAGCCGGTTGCGAAATTTCAAAAATTCGCGGAATTCTTAACGGAACGACAAATTACATGCTCTCCGAAATGGAAAAAGGAATGGATTATGATGAGGTATTGAAAGTTGCCCAGGAACTCGGTTATGCCGAAGCTGACCCAACCGGTGATGTTGAGGGCTATGATGCAAGAGGTAAAGTTACTATACTTGCAAATATCGTTATGGGAGCATCCTTGAAAATCAATGATGTTTCCTGCAAAGGAATTACTCAAATAACTTCCGAAGATATTGAAAATGCTAAAAAACAGAATAAACGCTGGAAACTTATCGGCTCTGTTGAAAAGAAAGACGGAAAAGTTACCGGTTCAGTCGCCCCTGAAATGATTGATATGTCGCATCCCCTCGCAGGAGTTATGGGAGCTACCAATGCTTTGACATTTACTACAGATTTGCTTGGTGACGTTACTATCGTTGGTCCGGGAGCAGGAAAGATTGAGACAGGTTTTTCAATATTGACGGATATTTTGAATATTCATAGAAATTGATAATTTAAACAAAACAAATATGTCATACACAGGAAAATGGATTCATATTGATCTTTATACAGGAAAGCACGAAATCGGAGAAACAGATAAAAAACTTTTAGAAAAATACATTGGTGGAAAAGGTTTGGGCTTTGCTTTGCTTGAGAAAATAGCACCAAATCCCGAACCTTTCAGTCCTGAAAATCCGATAATTCTTGTAAACGGTCCCTTTACTGGAACAAAGGTTCAAACCAGTGCCAGAACTGCTTTGGTGACAAAGTCACCACTTACAGGTTCAATCCTTGATTCTCATTGCGGAGGTAATTTTGGTCCGCGGCTAAAAGCAGCAGGCTATGATTATCTTATTATCACTGGAAAA
>JADFUO010000346.1 GCA_015222115.1 Bacteroidota bacterium
AATGAAAACATATTTGAATAAACTATCACTTGTGCTAATTTGTTTGTAGCTTCGCTACTCTAAGTAATTAATGTTTTTTCAATTCAATTTTTAATGTATTAACCGAACTCTCTGCTTTTACCACTTTTAATACATTTTTTTGATAAGAAATATATGATACCGAAATATTATAAGTACCCGGTTTAACATTATTAAATTCAAACTTACCATCAAAATCAGAATAAACTTTTTCATCGGTTCCTCCTATTTCAACTAATACTCCCGCTAGAGTTTCACCGGTTTCTTTATCAATAATTTTACCATTTATTGCAACGGTATTATTATTTATTTCCATAGGATTACCTTCATTGTTTGCATAAGATACTTGAAATGCAAAAAATAAAACAAAAATACTTAAGATTAATTTTTTCATTTTTTTATTTTTTAAAATTTGCAGTAAAATTAAAATACGTCAATTACATTCATATTACAAGATTGTTACAAGATTGTTAAATTATACCGATTATCAATATAACCACAGCATGCTTTTCACGAATAATCCAGCAGAAACCGACAGATTAATACTCTATTTTAGTATTCGGCATTGCTTTTCTTAAACTATCCAAAACCTGAAAAGGAATTTTATTCCCCTTTAAGTTTAATGTTCTGAGTTTTTGTAAAGAAATTAATTCTTCAAAAGGAATGCTTTCAATTTTATTGTTTTTCAGATTTATAACTTCCAGATTTTTAAGTTTTGATATGCTTGTTTTAAGGTTGCTTATGTTATTATTATCCAGTTTTAAAACCCTGAGTTGTAACATATCAAATAATCTATCAGGTATTTCCCATATCTGGTTTCGCCCGAAATATATTTCCTCTATGCTTTTCATCTCAAGCAGTTTTTCAGGCATGAAATCAAATTTGTTTTCACCCAATCTTAAACGCCTAAGATTAGGTAAACGGTAAACTTGCTCCGGCATATCCGAAAATTTGTTTTCTGCGAGATAAAGACCTTGTAAATAAATCATGTCGCCAATATATTCCGGTAAGGTCTTTAGGCTATTTTTTGATAACTCCAGTGTATTCAGGTATTTAAAACTATAAACTTCATCAGGTACTCTATTCAGCTCTTTTCCAAAGATTATAAGTTTATATACTGAGTCAGGTTGTTTTAATGCTTCATCCAAAGAACGAAAGGTTTTAATTTCGTAAAGTTCACTTAAAGTAAATAATTTTGTCGAATCAAAACTATCATATTCTAATCTTCTCTGGCATCCAGTACTGTATAATAAAATAACAAATAACAAAAAACAAATAACAAAACTTGTCCGTATGGAAAAATTCCAAATATCAATTATCAAAACTTGTCCGTATGGATGACTAAAACAGCTTTGAATATTGTGATTTGGGTCATTGAGATTTATTTGTATTTTGGTGCTTGTCATTTATGATTTTTAATATTTATTTAAACTATCAGACTTTATAGATGGACAATAATTAGCATATTCGAGCCAATAATTTTTAGCAGAATATTAAAACTTGTATTTTAGTCTAAGTTTGAAAGTTCGTCCATAACTGTAGCTAAGATAAGTTTTATCTTCTTTCACCGGCTTTTTAAAATGGTGAACTGCTTTATATTCTGCATCTAATATGTTATTTATTCCTATTTCCACAATAAAATTTCGATTTGAGCCAAATACTTTTGAGATATTAAAACTTAGCGAGGGAAATGGTCGTTCGAAAATATACGGAGTTGCTCCTTTGGTTATAATCAGTAATTTTTCACCATTTATATTAAAACCAATATTTGATTCAAACCCATTTTTTTTGTTTGCATAATTCAGGAATGCATTAATAATATATGGTGCCTGACCAAACATTGGCCTTTTATTCGATCTTGTTGAGTCGCCTGAAAGTACATCGTTATATTCTCTCTCTGTTAACTTAACAACTGATTTTATGGCAGTGAAGTTACCTCCAAATGTAAAATTTTTCAATACATTAATGAAATCAAGTTTTTTACGAAATTCAATTTCGATACCATATAAATAGGCATCTTTAGTGTTTATATATTTGATTTCATAATTTTGGGTAGTAATTGACAACTTTTGTTCGATTGGATCCTTAAAGAACTTATAGAAACCACCGAAGGAAATTTTTTCTCCTGGTTTAATGAACCATTCCCACCTAATATCTGCATTTGTAATTATAGACCTCTTAAGCAATGGATTACCTGTAATAAAAATCCCGGTTTTATAATCGTAATAATTTGTTCCAATTTCCCTAAATGTCGGTCGTGCAATGGTTCTTGTACCGGCTAATCGTACATTCATATCTTCTGTTAAAGAATAAATAAAGTTTACTGAAGGAAGTAAATCTATTTCCTTTACCTTACCGTGTTTGTATTTGCTGTCATTAATATCAACAACTTTATTTGTAACTTCAATATCTGATGTTTCTAATCTTAAACCGGCAATTGCCCGAAGTTTCCCGGATATTGGCAAATCTATCATAGCATATCCTGCTATAACTTCCTGATGAGCTTTATAACTATTATTTAAATCCTGTTCATGATCAGCAACATAATAATAACCAAAAGGGTTTGTGGTAGATATAATATTATCAGTAAGAAATGTATAAATATCAGTAGTTGAAAAAAAGGAAACAGAAGATTGGACCTCAAATTTTGTTTCATCCAGATTACGATCTTTATATGTATAAGCTCCTCCGAATTTAATTTTTGATTGAGCTTCCAGAATAGTTAAAGGTAACTCAAAATTTAAATTTGCATTATAATTTTCTTCATTCATTTCACGGTAAAAACGGGCAGGTGCATCATTTGTTTTGATTCTCATGGTAGAATCGTTAAGGAGAAGGAATTCGAAAAATCTTAAATCCGGTTCATTTTGTGTCATATAAGTATAAGAAAACAACCATTTGGAAACCATTTTATTTAATTTAGGAAATACGTGTTTTCCATGTAATTGATAATTATCAAAGATTCTTTCGAGAAAGGCAAGTACCCTGTCTTCATTAGGAGAATCCTCATAATAGAAAAATCCTGAACGACTAATAGCAAGTTTTTTCCCACTTTGATTTCTTAAATATCTGACACCGATTTTATTATTACTATTGAGTTTAAGATTCAGATTTAACAGTCCAGAAATATTTACATTTTGTGCTCCATAAATTACTTTGTCAAAAATCTTAAAGGGGTCCGGCTGTACTCCTTCTTCATAAATTCCATACACGCCATTATCATAATATTTATAAGCACTGGAGTAACTAATGGCTGCATTGTATCCTAATGTTTTCTTTAAAAAGTTAATTTGATTTCCAGCAGAAAACTTGTAAGATTGGTCTAAGAATGACCTTTTTGTCTCCGGGGTCATTGTTTTATTAAATGAACTACTGATTTCATGCAATACTTCATCGGTAAATGGAGGTTTTGGAACGTAATTAATATATCCGTAGCGATCTAAATATTCTTTAGCTATACATGGAATATCCCTTGTTCCGTCGTCCATTCCAAGCCAATCAGTATTACCTCCTTCATAAGTCAGAAAATCTTTATTTAAGTTAGCCTGAGGATTAAAACCAAAAGAAGCAGAAAATTGCATTGTGAATTTTTCAGGAAAGTCTTTTGTTGTAATATCAATATGTCCTCCGGTAGATTCACCGGGCATATCAGGCGTAAATGTCTTACGGACAATTATATTCTCAATAATGTTACTCGGGAAAATATCCATTTGAACAGTGTTTTTTTCCGGGTCCAACGCCGGAATATCTGCACCATTTAATGTAATTTTGGTATATCTGTCACCCAATCCGCGAACAAAAACATATTTGTCATCCTGTACTGAAACTCCGGTAACACGTTTTAAAGCTGAGGCAGCATCATTATCTCCAAGACGAGTGATTTGTTTGGCAGAAATTCCATCTAACATAGAAGCAGATTTTTTTTGCATTAATTGTAATGATGCTTCAGTATATCTTACGGCTTTGGCTGTAACAACAACTTCATTTAACTGGGTTATTTCTTCATCCAAATTAAAATTGGCTATTGTAACATCACCTTCTTTCACTTCAATATCAGTACGAGTTTGTGATTGATATGAAATATATGAAACCCTGATTGAATATACCCCCGGATTCAACGATAGACTATAATTTCCATCAAAATCACTAATAGTTCCGGTATTGGTCCCGACAACCTTTACAGTGACACCAATAAGCGTTTCACCGGTTTCATTATCAATTATCTTACCTCTTATAAAACTATTTTGTGCCAGGCTACTTAAAGAAGCAATTAAAAGTATGATAATGAGAAAATTAATTCGCCTGATCATTTTGTTATATTATTTTGTTTATGAAAATTATCTTTTGAGTTTTCTCCGAAAATATATTTATTTGAAATTGCTGAAAAAAGTTGCCACAGATTGCACTAATTATCACAGATTTAATCCCGAGTACTCGGGATCTGTGAATCTGTGGCTAATTTCATTTTTATAACTTTTCGGAGTGGACTCACCTTTTGAGTTTTCAATTAAATAAGCTGATAGTAGATAACACTATCAGCTTATAACATTATGAGAAAATCTGTATTAATAATTATTTACCGGTTTTGAACATTAATGTCCATCCCTCAGCCCAATTTGATCCACCTGGTTGAAATGCTCCATGATAGGCAGCATTAGTAAAAAAAGGATCTGCTGGAATAGCAGTTGTTGGATGAGTTGATCCTGCAGTTGGTATAGGGTTTGTTATCTCAATTGCCAAATTCTCAATATAGTTTTCATTGTTGTTGAATAAATTACCTGTTACTTCTGCATGATTTGCTGGTAAATCACCCTCTTCAGCTTTAGTATATATTTGCTTTGCAGTGTCATTTCCGGCAATATTACTGAATAATGAATTTTTTATCATTAATGTTGCTTCAGGTGCGGCATCTGTTAACCAGTTGTAGGAACTGTGTTTGTCACTACGATATTCTATTCTGATTCCTTTTTCACCATTAGCGAAAATTGAGTTGGCATAGGTTCCGGCAGCATTATCACGAAAAATAACATAGTTACCGAATCCATGTCCAATATAAGTTGCATTATAAATAGTTGGTTGTGCAAAAGGTGCATTTTCTTCATCATCACCGGTTCCACCATCTTGTTCAGCGAGACGGTCTCCTGTATTTTCATCCTGCAGAGCTACCCAGAATTGTCCTTTACCACTATAGCCTTCATCATAATCATAAGAATCATCACCAACAAGAGCAACCAAAGCATGGCTAATTTGAGGCACGCC
>JADFUO010000347.1 GCA_015222115.1 Bacteroidota bacterium
GTTTGAAGAACCACACATACATACCGTTGACGATATTATTAAACAGATTAGGTTGAAACTTCAATAATTACTAAGGAAGTTTGTTGGTATGTAAGTCTTCAGGTAGGTGCTTTAAACTTATATTCAAAAAAAATTATAAAAAATGTTGTTTATTAAAAAAATGTATTACATTTGTACTATAAAACAAATATAGTCAAATTGAACAGACATGAAAATTGATGAAACAAGAGACAAAATTTTAGATGTAGCAGCTACTATATTCAGCAAATTCGGTTTCCACAAAACCACAGTAGATGAAATTGCCCGTGCTGCTCATAAAGCCAAAGGCTCGGTTTATTATCATTTTAAAAACAAAGAAGAATTGTTCCAGGGAGTTATTGATAAAGAGTTTCAAATGCTAAGAGGTGAACTGATCAAAGCTATTGATAGTGGAAATAATGCTAAGGAAAAACTGGCTAACTACATTACTGTCAGAATGAAAACATTAAATAAGTTAACCAATTTTTACGATGCGCTAAAAAATGATTACTTGACTTACCTTGGTTTTATTGAGCAAATCAGGCAGAGATACGATAATGAAGAAACAATTCTTATAAAATCTATTTTAACCGGCGGAGTGAATAATAACGAATTTGAGATAAATAATGTCGAATTAACAGCTCCTGCAATTTTGACAGCTTTAAAAGGATTGGAAATACCTTTCTTTATAGAAGATAAGTATAATGAGATGGAAACCAGGCTAAATGAATTAATTGCAATCTTGATAAGAGGCATAGAGAAACACTAATTTTTTTTGTATTATAACTGACTATAAAACAATATTAGTACATAATGGCATAATTATTGAATAAAAACTTAAAAATTATTAAAATGAAAACAAAGGAAATATTTTTTCAAAAAGCAGTTGAAAGCATTATTTTCAACAAACATCTCAGACCTGTTGCAGTCAGGCAATTAGACAATTATATGTTAAATAAATTCTCGAAAAATAACGATTTAACATCTTATGAGGAAAGGATGAGTAGATATTCTTTTTATTCTAGCATACTTAACATTGCTAAAATGAATCTGGATAAAGGATATTATTCAAAAACGGGAACGAAGAAACTGATCCGTTCATTGTCAGGAGGTAAATTAGTAACTAAGGCAGAGGATAAAATAGGAGATATCCAAATTGAATATAAAATAAAATATGGTGAATATCCTCCCGGATTTATTGTTTTAGCTCCTTCACAGAGATGTAATTTACAATGTACGGGCTGTTATGCGGGAAGTACCAACCGGACAGTATCAACGCTCCCATATTCTGTTGTTGACAGGATAATAGGTGATGTTCATGATGTATTTGGCAGAAAGTTCGTAGTGATTACCGGAGGCGAGCCTTTTATTTACAAAAGTGACGGCAAAACCTTATTAGACATTTTCGAAAAATATAACGATGTGTTTTTCCTGGTTTATACTAACGGAACCTTAATAACACCTTCCATAGCTCAAAGGCTTTCGGAATTAGGAAATGTTACACCTGCAATATCTGTTGAAGGTTATGAGCAGGAAACGGATGAGCGCAGGGGTAAAGGTGTTTATAATAAAATAATGAAAGCTATGGAAAACCTGAGAAAGGCAGGGGTTCCGTTTGGAATTTCGGTAACAGCAACAAGTAAAAACTATGAGCTTTTACTTACTGAGGAATTCTACGATTATTATTTTGAAGAAATGGGCGTTTCGTATATGTGGCAATTTCAATTAATGCCTATCGGGCGTGGTAAAGAAACCTTTGACCTTGTTGTATCACCCGAAAAAAGAGTAGCGCTTTACAAAGTCTGGAAAAAAGTATTAACTGAAAAAAAATATCCAATGGCCGATTTCTGGAACAGCGGTGTAATAAGTAACGGATGCATAGCTTATGGCAGACATAACGGATATATCTATATCGATTGGAACGGCAATATTACGCCTTGTGCTTTCGTGCCTTATTATGTTGATAACGTATATGATTTATACAAACAAGGTAAAAATCTCGGCGATGCGGTTCAATCCCGGTTTATGAAAAACGGCAGAAAATGGCAGCAGGATCATGAAAAAACACGCAAAAATCATCTGATGCCATGTTCGATAAGAGACCATTATAAAAATTTCAGAGAGAACATAATTACCGGTGATGCAAAACCTGAAGACAAACAAGCAGCCGAAGCTTTTAAAGATGCAATTTATTTTCAGACTATGGTCAATTACGATGAAGAACTAACGAAATTAACTGAAAATATTAATGAACACGAATATAGTGATCTATTACAGGAAATAGAAATATAATAATCAGTATTTAAAATGTATAAATAATGAATAATAACAAAATAAGAAAAACGGCATTGATCACTGGTGCTACAAAGGGAATCGGATATGAGTTGACAAAATTATTTGCGAGAGATTATTATGATTTGGTTTTGGTGGCAAGAAATAAGGATAAACTAATAGAAATAAAAAAAGATCTTAGTAATAAATATGATATAGATATATTAATAATTGCAAAAGACCTATCAGTGCCAAATGCAGCTCTCGAAATATTTCGTGAAACAATAGGAAAACAAATTATAATTGATGTTTTAGTAAATAATGCAGGAATAGGCGATTTCGAAATATTTAATAATGCAGAACTATCGAAAATATCTCAAATTATGCAAATCAATATTGTTTCACTTACTGAATTGACCAAATTTTATTTAAAAGGAATGGTTTATAGAAAAGAAGGAAAAATATTGAATGTTTCATCAATGGCAGCTTTTCAACCTGGTCCGTATATGGCAGTTTATTATGCAAGTAAAGCTTATGTTCAGTCTTTTTCCGAAGCAATAGCAAGCGAATTGAAAGGAACAGGGGTTACCGTAACAGCTTTATGCCCGGGCCCTACAAAATCAGGATTTCAACACGAAGTAGGGAGTGAAGGTTCCAATCTGTCAAAACTGAATTTGCTTTCTTCTTCCGAATATGTTGCCAAATATGGATATAGAGCTTTACACGAAGGAAAAAGAGTGGCGATACCAGGGTTTGTAAATACTTCATTAGTAAATACGGCAAAATTTATTCCCAGGAAAACCACAATACAGGTGGTTAAAAAATTACAGGAATTAAACAGAAAAGAAATCTTTAGTAATAATTGAAACATGACTGAAAAAATTAAAAAACCAGTTTCATTAGTTTTATCAAGTGGAGGTGCAAAAGGCCTTGCCCACATTGGTGTTATTAATGAACTTGAAAAACAGGGTTTTCAAATAACATCTGTTTCAGGCTCTTCGATAGGTTCGATAATTGGCGGAATATATGCTATGGGTAAATTACCGGAATATTCCAATTGGGCTAAAACGTTGAATCAAAAGGCTATTTGGGGGCTTATGGATTTTACCGTTTCGACGAATGGTTTGTTAAAAGGAGAGAAAGTTATTGATAAAATGAGAACATTCATCCCTGATATGCCTATTGAAAAAATGAACATTCCGTTTGCAGCCGTAGCTACTGATATTCTGAATGAAAAAGAGGTTGTGTTCAGATCAGGAAGTTTCTACGAAGCCATAAGGGCATCGGTGGCTATCCCAACTATTATTACACCGGTTAAATACAAGGATACTATCCTGGTTGACGGAGGGGTGCTAAACCCTGTTCCAATTGAATATGTGGCACGTAACAATAATGATATTCTAATTGTTGTTAATTTATACGGAGAAAAAAAAGATGAAATTGAAAAATCAAATTTAATAGAAGATAAAAACCAAACATCTACTAAACTTGAAAGCTTACTAAAAAATATCAGCAAATTAATTAGCTCAGGAGACAGGAAAAGTTTAGGATATTTTTCTCTTGTAAATGCGTCAACTTTAGCTATGGTTCATAAGCTGGCACAACAAAATATTAAAATATATCAACCGGATATCCTTATAGATATCCCTTATGATTCATCAAAAACTTTCGATTTTCATAAAGCGGAAAAATTGATTGAAATAGGTAAAAATGCAGCAAGTAAAGAAATTTCAAACTATTTAAATTCTAATTAAAATGAAAATATCAGCAATAATATGTGCGTACAATGAAGAAAAAACAATTAAAAATGTTGTAACAACTGTTTCTGATTATTTTTTTGACCAAGTAATTGTCATAAACGATGGTTCAACTGACAAAACCGATGAAATATTACGTGGACTTACGTATTTACACAATCTTAAATATATCTCTTTGTCGGAAAACAAAGGCAAAGGGTATGCAATGGCTACCGGAGTTTTAAATTCAATCGGTGAAATAATTACTTTTATTGATGCCGATTTATCAAATCTGACCGAGGAACATTTTTCGCAATTA